>JABDFY010000023.1 GCA_013286365.1 Alphaproteobacteria bacterium | reverse complement strand
AATGCACTTAGATTGGCAGACACATTTGCTGCCGTATCGGATATGGCAATTGATGTTACATGAGGCTGGTTAAGGTCACCTGCTGCGTTGGCTACCGAAACACCTGTAACATTAAGATTATAAAAACCTGTGATTTCACCAAGGGCTGCCGTGTCCTTAGCTTCCTCTGTTGCCGTGATACTAAGTGTTGGTATTCCGCCATCGGTGAGCGCGATCTGGCCTATTTTTCCAGCAGTAGCTTCTGTCCCTAGGGCCGGTAAATTAGCCGCGATATTGGCTGCTGTATCGGAAACGGCAACTAACGTTACATGTGGGTACTTAGCAATAGCGGCGGCAGTAGCAGCTGAAACGCCGGTTACGACAAGAGCATATTTTCCGGCTATATCACCTAAAACTTGGCTGTCATTCACCAATTGCGAGGCTGATATTATAAGGTTTGGCGTGCCGCCATCCGTCAGATCGATTGGGCCCAATAAGTCGCGGGAAGCTAGCGATTGAAGCTCATCAATGCCATCGGTCACGTCATTGGCCGTATCGGAAATGGTGATCGGTGTTAAGTTCGGCAAATTGGCATCACTTATGGCTTCAGCCACTGTGATGTTTGAAAATGAATTTGTTATCGAAGGATCGGTGACATCGGTACCGCTATGACCATCCGATGATGTCACAAAATGATCTGCTGCATTATTGCCAGTCAGAATAACTGAAGTGGTTACCGATCCGTTTGATGCATACAGAGTGCCGAAGGTATTGCTGGGATCTTCAGTGAATGAGACGGTTACGGGCCCGGCAAGATTGGTAAAATCAATTACATCGCTAGCAGGATTGTAAACGGCAATCGTATCATCCGGCATGTTGCCAACTGTGCCTGCGAAGGTTACATCTCCGCTCGTAGCATCAATCATCGTAGTCGGGCCGCCGCCGGTAATAAGCGTTTGTCCGGGGCACCGGCAATCAGTGTGCCGCCGTAGGGCGAGCCGGTTACGGTATCGATGTTTTGCAGGGTGTATGTGTATGTCGTCGAGACATTATAGGAAGTCGTCGTAACTATAGGCGCGTACTCAACATAAGTTTCACCTAAATATTGAAACCCTGCGATTATATTTCCAGGATTTGAGCCTATGGGTACTCCTGAAACCTGGCCATTATCCAAGGCCGCAATAAAGGCACTCTGAGCGGCAGAACTCAGATTGTTCACGCTACTTAACGATACACCGTAGCTGCCCAATATTCTCTCGGCAGCAATTATAGCCGCATTGCCCGTATTATAAGAGCTTCCACCCAACAAAAACGATGGAATTGCGCCAAAGCTATAGGCAAAATTCGTGACTGTATTTGTCACTATCTGCGTCGTCGTCGCAACACCGGCTGCTAGATTTACATTGACGGCCTCTGGCTCGTTGGCAAAGCTGACCTGATTGTTGCCGTTAGCTACTCCATTAATTGCTTCGTTCGTGTTGGGATCAGCATATTCTATCGTCGTATAACTTCGCAAAGCTACCTTGAGCCGCAAGGTATAATTGCCGCATTATTTCCGGTGACTTGAATATAGCAACGACTTCATCGCCATTTTCCTTGACGGTTTGGAACACATCGTCAAAGAACAAGTCACAACTGTCCGGCCCCTGATAAACTTTGACCTCATCCATGCGGCGTCTTATGCCTTCCGGTTCGATAAACTCCAGTCCGGCATTTTCGATTGCCTTACGAATTTCATTGGCGGTTGTGCTGCGCGGTGACATACCGCCCGACTCCATATTGCGGACAGTCGTGACGGACAAGCCCGCTATGGTCGCCAAATCATCCTGCGACCAGTCAAGAAGCGCTCTTGCTGCTTTAATTTGTCCTGAGCGTATTGGGTACATCGGATATGTATTCTTCCAGGGGTTGAATGGCCAAATTGACATTGTTTAAAGCTTCAAGCGCCCGTTTTAAGCGAGTCTCTTCATCCATATGAGTGATGTAATCTTTTATCCTGGCGAGCTTTTCTATAGTCAGAAGCAGATCAAATGCCTGAGTATTGCCATAGCGCCTGACGAGATCATTGTAAGTTAATTCATACATGATGGATTCTCTCAGGCCTAAACTCGTTGGTTATGCAGCTACCCGTTCAAGGGTGTCCTGAATGCGACAGGCGTTATCAAGCCGTGTCTGTGGATCGAGTTCTGTCATTTGCCATGAAGGAATGTTCGTAACCTTCTCAATCTCGGAAAGCCAGTGATAGGCAATCGCCTCACCAAATTTTGTTTCCAGCTCATGAAAATTCAACATCGCAATTTTTCCTTATAAAAATAAAACGGCTTGGCACCATGAAATTCGCAGGCAACTTACAGTTTTTATCACCCAAAAACAATATAAATTTTACATGATGTACGACTAATTTTTACATGAAAGTAATTAAGTGGGCTTGCCGAGGAATATTTTACAAAATATAAAAACTTACTTACTATTTTTAGAAAATAGAAATAGGGTTTTTTGTTAACCATAGCCTGTGTTATTAACTATAAATCCGACTCTATGAGGATCAAATGATTACAGGACGTCAAATTAAGGCTGCACGGGCTTTGCTGGGATGGGATGCGGCTGCATTGGCTGCACACGCCAATATGACCCGGGAAACCGTCAGCAACATTGAGAATAACCTTACCCAGGCACGTGAGACGACAATGGCGGACATTGTTCGTGCGTTTAACGATAATGGCCTTGAATTTATTGATAATCATGGCGTACGGCTTAAACCGCAAGGCGTTGAAGTACTTGAGGGTGCCGACGGCTTTGCAAAATTCTATGATTTTATCTACGAACACCTGAGCAAACACGGGGGAAGTGTTTGTGTCAGTGGTGTTGATGAGGCCTTGTTCATTAAACACCAGGGTGACTGGTCAGCCAGCTACATGAAGCGTATGGCCAAGCTCGAAAAAGAGCGCGGCGATATCCATATGAGAATTCTAGTTCGTGAAGGCGATACCAATTTTGTCGCTTCCGAATATGCCAAATACAAATGGCAAGCCAAAAAATATTTCTCTCCAACGCCATTTTACGTTTTTGGCGACAATTTGGCCTTGATTTCTTTTGTACACGAACCCGCCCCCCTTATTATTTTGGTCAAATCGGCTGTGTTTGACGAAGCCTACCGCCATTCCTTCGATAACGCATGGGTTAGTGCCCAAGAACCGCCTGTGTCGAAAAAGAGGCGATAGCCAATGAGTTTTTTCCAGGATCTTCGAGACCTTCTGACGCTTGAACGTGTATCGCATGTAGGCCCCCATCAATATGAGGCCCATTCCGGACAGCATGATGGACATTCAACGTCAGGCCCCGTTATGTGGGCTCGAACGGAATCCTCTGAACTTGTTAACCCCGACGGAAACATATTCAATGCCGAAGAAAATTTAATAGAAACAAGAGTAAGAAAAGAATTACCTGCGTATATCCCGGAGGGTGTGCGCGTGGTAGAATTGGGCCCGGGCACTTTTACTGCATTCAACAAAAAAACTTTGCTGATCATTCATGCGCTGAAAAGCACAACCTGCACCATCGTCGATAAATCACATGCTTTTTTGAAAAGTATTTATGATTCCAAAGCCCTGTTGGGGATCGAAAATCTTGAACAAGTTGAAGATGATTTTTTTCAACCCAGCCGCTGCTACCACGACAACGATGATGAGGCCTTGGTTACTTTGTTGGGTAGCACTCTGGGCAATATGCTTGGACCGCTGCGCGATAAATTGCCCGAAGCGGCGTTGGTTAACGCTCTACAAAATGTGGCAAACGCTACAAGGAAAGGCTGGTTGCTCGTATCAATAGATACCGATCAGAATGGCGAACGGGTTCAGGCTTATTATAAAAAGCAGGAAGAATTTCAGCTCAACATATTTGATCGCCTGATAGCAGCAGGACTCGTCGATAAGCGTTTCAAACGAGAGGCCATTGAATATGATACCGAGTGGAGGTCTTCCTCCGGACAACTCGGCCATATGGCGGTTATAAAGCGTAAGTTAAAATTTGCATTGGCAGGAATGGAAGTTGTTCTACGTAAGGGTCAAAGACTTCATCTCAAGAACTCATTTAAGTTCAAACCGGAGTTTTTCGAAAAATGCTGCAATTTGGCTGGTCTTGAGCTTGTCAAGGTTTGGTCTGATGATTCCACAACGCAAATCTGGTTGTTGAAAAAGAAGCCACTTTCTGCGCAATTAATAGTAGAACAGCGCCCTCGCTACCAACCACAACGAGAATTACGAACCGCACTGGCAGCCTAATGAAAATAATATTTATTGGTTTGGATTGCTTACCTTCCTGCACGACAAGAGTGTCTTGTGAAGGTGCATATTGTAACGAGGCGCAAGATTGGGCCATTCGCTGAAGCCGTATACCTGACCCAGGTCTGCAACTGGTCTTTTTAATGCAAAGCGTCCGCTCATGACTCTAGATTAGCACAACTACATATATTGCAAACGCAATGATGCACGTATCCCCTTGCATCGCAAAATATGTGTGTAGCAAGCAACGAGGCGCTGATCTCGTCAGGCATCGCAAACAGTTTCCACAAAAATAAATCACAACTTTTTTAATCAACCCGTTCGGAATTGTCCGCAACGGGTTTTTTGTATGGAGATGTATTATGGAAGCTTCATATTCAAACGTATATGACCGCGTCACGGCAGAGATTATTGCCGATCTTGAGCAAGGTGTCCGGCCCTGGCAAAGGCCGTGGGTTGGCGCATCAGGGCCTGTTAGCCTATCACGTTAAATAATGGGGGTTAAGTTGTGGACAGAAAACTTGAATATCTCTGATTTCTATATCAAGTTCCCCATTTTATTAATGTTATGGAGGGGAATGGGATAAATCTGGCTGCTCTAAGAATAATTTAGCTGGATGCTCAGAAATACATTTGTTAAAATAATTTTGAAACCAAGACCATTTGGCTAACTTATTTAGATCACCAGCTTGTTTGAATTTTCGAACATTTGTTTCAATTACACCAGAGGCTGTCGCAACCCAGTTCTTAAAATTTCTCGTGAACGTGTCGCCTGGAACTGCACAATTCATTATTCCTAATCTTAAATAATCTAAATACGTAAGCCCATCTTGATCCTTAATCGTTGCTGTCAATTCGCTCCGCTTTTTTAGAGGATGGGCTAATACTTTGTCAGAGATTACAACTCTAGGATAATTGGCGGTTGTTGATTCTAATTTATATGCATCTATTAAGGCTTCACCGAATACAACCCCTTGGGAATGGTATAGGAGGCCAACAGTGATTCCTCCCCTTAAAAGAAATCCTCGGGGTAAAGCTTGGATTGCGATAAGAGATATTATTTTTTTGCAGAAATTGAAACACTGCCATGAAGTCCAATTCATTTTCTTTCAGTGATTCTATAGGATATGACGCCACAATCAAATCAGAGAATGAACTGATCGCGGGCTTGATCTTGACAGTTCTACCATTTTCCTTTTGCTCGACTTTAATATCGTAATCTCCTCTAGCTTGAGCCAGAGAGGTCAATAAATTTAATACTGCTGTTCTTGTATCTTCGCTGTCATAACTAGCTTCACTAAAACCAAGCAAATCGATGAAAGCAATTAGATGTTCTTGATAAGGTGACTGAGACATCTTTTCCACCTACTGCTTAACCCCCGCGTTAATCTGAGACATTACCAACTAGCGTACTCATGAAGATGTACCTTCTAGCCATATACTCGTTCTGGCTTACCGGCATCAGCCATATACCTCAAAAATTGACGTCCTGCCGTTGTGATTACAGCATGTGAACCGTCCACTTTAATTATATTAAACGTTGTTAAATAACTTAACCATTTTTCAAACGTCTGCGCTTTATACCAATCCGGATATCTATCCTTGGCACTATCGTAGAAAGGCCGAAGTGCTGAAATATCTGCACCATTCGTGCGACCATTTAAGAACCGCAATACACTTACTTGGCTTCCCCAAATACCCGCATATATTCGCTCAGCTTGAAGAATCAACTGTGTAGAAGCCAATGCTCTGATGAGGACTTTTTCTTTATCCGTGGAATCTATAATATTTCTTGACTTTATATCTGTAATTATCCTGTCTTCAACTTCTTTGATTAATGGATTGTTGAATGACTGAAGATAATCTTCCGCTCCACTCTTTTCTTTAGAATGGATTTTCTCTAATGTTTGGCCGTCTGTTTCAATTTCTACGAGTTGTACTGGAATTTTTCCTAACTCGTCTACACCTTTTGTCGTACCTGATGTTACTTGCGATTGAACAATGGGGGCTTCTATGATGGAAGCACCATGCTGAGCCTTAGTTATGCGATTAATTAAGCTGGTAATTGGTGAGCGAAAAACAATGGCGCATACCAAAAGTACTATGGGCCATGAAATAACTTCGCTTAATTCTTTAAAAATTTTAACGATTGCTTCTGCAGTTTCCACGAAGAATTCCTTTTTGTGTAGACACAACATCCATAACACATTTCTTTGACCTCTAGAAACTCGACATCACACCCCGATATGTTATAAAAGCCAGGCAATTAAGGGCCAAAAGTTGGGTAAAATAGTTTGGGTGGCAATTTGGGTGGCAAAGACTATTTTAGTTCTCAACATGAATCTCTAAGTATATGATTTGATTAGGAATGGATGGGTGTCCGAGTGGTTTAAGGAACCGGTCTTGAAAACCGGCGAGGGTGCAAGCTCTCCGTGAGTTCGAATCTCACCCCATCCGCCAGTCTATTGTTTCAGGTTGTACCTCAGTGTCCCTGAATGTGACGTTTCTCCAAGCAACTCCTTAGTTTTTTTGTCCCATAATGTTCGGGAGTGTTTCCGTGTAGCCCAAGATTTTTGGGAAACAAATTGGGAAACAAGATTCGGAACGAAAATCTTGTTTCCCTACTTCGGTATAAAACACTTTTGGTACAGGGCGTTAGATGGCCCTGAAAAACGCGATTTCAATTCGAATGTAAACTCATATGGAGATAAAAATGCTTACAGCAACAGAAGTAGAAAAAGCGAAGCCAAAGAAGAACCTTTACCGAATCTTTGATGTCCTTGGCTTATATGTGGAAATTCATCCCGAGGGCGGCAAGTACTGGCGCCTCAAGTATCAATTTCATAAAAAAGAAAGGCGGCTTGCGCTCGGAAAATACCCCGAAATTTCCCTGCTAGAAGCCCGTGAAAAAAGAGACTTGGCACGGAAGCTTTTGGCACAAAACATCGACCCCATAGATGAAAAGAAAAAGCAAAAAAATGATGCTATTTTAAGCGCGGCAACAACCTTTAAGTCCGTTGCCCTTGAGTGGCACGAACAAAACAAAGAACATTGGTCGCATGGTTATGGTGTGGAAACTATGAATCGTCTGGAACGGGATATTTTTCCTCAAATCGGCAGAAGGCCCATAGCCGATATCTCGACGCCGGAATTGCTTTTGGTGATGCGCCGTATAGAAAAACGTGGTGCTTACGAAGTCGCGCGGCGTATGCTGCAAATTTGCAATCAGATATTCCGATTTGCGGTCGTCACTGGACGCACACGCTATAATCCTGCCCCCGATCTTAGAGGCGCATTGCGTCCTGTAAAACGAGAACATTTTGCAGCAATTGAAATTAAGGAGATACCTGACTTTCTGCAGGCTCTTGAACGCAATGAAGCGAGGCTGTTTATACAGACGAGGCTTGCCATAAAATTTCTCATGCTGACTTTTGTGCGCACAGGCGAGATGATTGGTGCTAAGTGGGATGAGATCGACTTTGAGGCAAAGGAATGGGTCATTCCCGCCGAACGTATGAAAATGCGTCGTCCGCATATTGTACCACTGGCCCAGCAAACTCTTGCTATTCTTGAAGAAATGAAAAAGTTGAATGGTAAACGGGAATGGGTCTTTGCCAGTCAAGCACAGCCACGCCAGCATATGAGCAATAATACCGTTCTTAATGCGCTTGGCCGTATGGGCTACAGAGGTCAGATGACCGGACACGGTTTCAGAGCCCTTGCCATGTCCACCATCAAGGAAAAGCTCGGCTATCGGCATGAGGTTGTTGACCGACAATTGGCGCATGCACCAGCCAACAAAGTGGACGCGGCCTATGATCGCGCTCGTTTTCTCGATGACCGCCGCAAGATGATGCAGGAGTGGGCAGACTATCTGGATAACGCTCTTACACGCAGCAAAGTCATTCATGTCGACTTTGCCGCTGAATAGCGCTTTTCCATCGTCTCCTGGGTCTTGAAATATGCCATGCATTGGAACCAACATTCTTTTTCCTTGCGCGCAAAGTCACATCAACCCGCCTCATCTGAGTATGACAAGTTGGCTGATATGATTTTGGTCTCTAAAGAGAAGCGATTAACCGGATAAATAAATAACATTTTGATTGGAAGCATTAACTTCAGGAGCATGAACACAACCATTCCCAGCAGCCTTGCAATACCACATGGATGCGGCCGCATCATCTTTTCGAACACCCACACCTTTTGAATACATCATGCCGAGATTCTGTTGCGCTGCAGATTCATTTTGTTCTGCTGCTTTCAAATACCACTTCGTAGCTTCAGAGTAATCTTGCGACACACCAAGGCCTTCATAGTAGGCAGAACCCACATTATTTTGTGCCGCGGCATAACCTTGCTGCGCTGACTTCAGATACCATTGAGTGGCCTCTCTATCATCTTTAGATACGCCGAGCCCTTCTCGATATATGGAGCCCATACTAAATTGGGCAATACAATCTCCTTGATCAGCGGCACGGCGATACCATTTAACACCTTCATCAACATTCTGTGATGTGCCGATGCCATGGATATACAAGTAACCAAGACTGATTTGTGCCCCGATACTTCCTTGCTCGGCTGCTTTTTTATACCATTGAACCGCTTCTGTATAATTTTTCTCTGTACCACAACCTTCAGAATAGACAATGCCAAGATAATTTTGGGCACCCCGGTGACCTTGTTCAGCAGCCTTTCTAAACCAACTTATGGCTTCAATATAATTTTTTGATGTTCCTTCTCCGTAGAAATAGGCAATGCCAACCCTGTACTGAGCTGGTAAGCATTCATGTTCTGCAGCCATTAAGAAAAGGTCAAAGGCACGCACGTCATTTTTAAGCACTATCTCGCCTTTATAACTTAAAAGGCCCAAATTAAACCACGCTACAACCGAGCCGTTCTTACTAGCTTTGAGATACCATGCTAACGCTTCTGAGGGATTTCTATAAACACCACGGCCTTCATCATACATGAAGCCCAAATTACATTGAGCGGCAGCATTACCTTGCTCAGCTGCTTTTCGATACCAATCTACTGCTTTTGTGTCGTTTTGTGGTAGGCCATTGCCTTCTGAATATAAGAAACCAAGCTCGCATTGAGCCTGACTATCTCCGCTCTTAGCTGCTCCATGGAGTTGGAATGGATTGCGCTCTACCATATTGATATTTTTATGTTGTTCCAAGCCCCAAGCGGCGAAATTTGGGCGCCATAGCCGCAACCTTACCCATCTCCCTGCTGCTGGGCATTTCTACGCGAGTTGGTTTTCCCGTTGTCCAATCGTTTACATCTATAAACTCAGGAGTCCATTGGCCGTGCAAGGTAGCTTTTCCTAGCTCTGTGACAACACCACGAATGATATCTTGATCTGTTCCATATCCATCTGAAGCTCTTTCAGCAAGAACTTCGGTTTGGTATTGTTCAACAAACAGACGAACAGCGTCTTGTTTTTCCTGAATCTCACCTCGAGTTGTTCCAATTGTGCGAATAATATACGGGTCAATGCCGTGCATTTGCTCAATTGCCGCTGCTTGCTGTTCAAAGACTCGCGCGAGATTTGCATGCAAGGTTATATGGTGCTCAATGTAGGCAATAGCACCATATTGCTCTCTTTTAGCTTGAATGACTTTTTCGCCTAAACGTGAATCATGGGCTTTCATGTATTCAAGCAGACTGGGCAAATCTCCGCCGGTCTCTTTGTTTAGATAATCAATTGTGCCGGTAAGCTCTAATATTCCCGACTTCGCAATACAAGCCGCCTCGTAGCGTGCATCTGCATAACTAGCTTTTACAATCTCATTCATTATATCCACCTCGCAAAAAGAAATAGTTGTAAACCAACTATTTAAACCGATTAAGCAGCTTAGGCATTTTATCAAATAATTCTGAAACTATTTAGTCAATAGATATTAAACCAGACTCGGTTATTAGCATTAACCATATTAAGCTCTTACAATCTCATGTTGCCTTTTCTAAGGCTAAATGGCGCTTCTCCATCGTCTCCCTGGTCTTAAAGTAGGCCAGACAATGGAACCAGCGTTCCGCTTCCTCTCGCGCAATGAGTGTCAACCGGCCCCGTTTAAATGCAGTCAGTCGGTTGGCGCTTATTTCCCGATACAGCGATGTGCGAGAAATTGCATATTTCTGGCAAAATTCTTTTACGCGATATACTTCCTGCTCCATTTCTTCCTCCCTCTGTTGTTCGCTGTTTTTGCTTATGGTTAAAAATGTGTTGCTCACAGGCTGGGCCCTCCCAGTGAGAATCCCGCTGGTGCAAGCTCTGGCCATTTCTTGAAAAACTTGATCGTGAGTTTGTGACCCCAAGACACCCAGTCGGCGATGGCCTCTGGCGGCCAACCTGATGTGTTGGGGTTTGATCGGAATGCAACTTTGACGTTTTGCTCCTGCGTTCTGGTCAGTTCACGGCCAGCCAGTGAAAAGAGTTCCTGTGGCTTGAACTGCAGGCTTGCTGGCAGCGAGGCACGGACTATCGGCTTGGCGATGAATGGGGGTTTACGGCCATGCATTACGGCTAAGGGCGTGGCTGTGGTGTCCGGTGCAAATCCTTTTACCACTGTCCATTTGCCGTCTTTACGCAGGATGTGAGCCATCACTCCGTTTTTGCGGAGATAACGGTTCTGCAGATCAAAGAAGGCGTGTTGCTTCTGTTTGATAAATAGACTTAGGGCCGGTGAATTTTTGGGGAAACGATCTTTGGTCTTTGCCCAATTGCCATTCTCGAATTTGCGCAACGGCACCATGATGTGGACATGGTAGTTACGGCTATCGCTGCCAGGATCAGGGGCATGGATAGCCCAATCAGCGGCATAGCCCCTGCGGGTACCTGCCTCATACTAAAGCGGGGGTGTCGGTTCGACTGTTAACAGGTGATCAAAGAATAAGTGTATTATCTTCGTCACTAAAAATGTTTAAGCGCGAAAACCCAAGAAAAATAGAAGTTAGAATCTCACACAAACTTCACGACATATTTTTATTTGTAGATAGGAACGCCGGATATTTTTCGGGAGCCTCATTTAAAGATGGCGCTAAGAATGCACCCTCATTAGTCTATCAAATAACTGATTTATTCTCGCTCGCACTTGACGGATACGAACAGCTCTGGAACCAGGCCAGCGTTGTTGCGATAGAAAACTAGCCAATATATTTAGCAACCAGCATATCACTCCCAAGGTGTGGGGGTTTGCATGGTTTTACGCAGCCGTTCATTTGGTTCTGGCGCAGCATCAAGGCGTGTAAGAAATTCTGTGTAAACTTTCGAGTTTACTGCAAAGACAGTGCGATCAAGTAAAGCGTCCTCAGCGGCACGCCGCGATGCTTCAAGCATAAAATCTGTCCGGGTTTTTCCGGTAAGTCGCGCAGCCTTGTCGATCAACCCTCGCTCACTTGGTTTGATGCGAATATTAAGGCTATTTCGCTTCATAGTACGGCGGGTCGAGGTGGTCATGGGTACTCTCTCCTCCTGGTAATATACCATACTGCACTATATCATATGGTACTATACTATATCGTAAAGACATTGTCATTACATGTAAGCCTTTTTTCCTTGATTTATGTAAAAAAATGAATATATTAGCTACTAGTATGTTAGTTTAAGGTACTTTAATGATTGGAAAAGAATTTCGTCAACGGCGTGAAAAAGTGGAGCTTTCTCAGGCTGATGTAGCTGTACTGCTCAAATTAAGCCGCAGCACTGTGATGGCTATGGAGGCAAGCGATAACCCTGTATCGCCGAGCATAGCTGTAGCCATGGAACACTGGTTCGAACGAAGATGGCGACAGCGCCCTCTATTTGGCCCCGTAACACTGGTATACTCAGACGGTCCAATGTTTATTGGTCAAGGAAATTACCGTGTGCCGATGATGCAATGTGAACCATTTGGCACAAACGCGGAAGCCGTGGCCCGTGTTTGCGAACTTTATAATCGCGGTGCAAAATTTTTTAATCCTTTAATAAATTCTGATGGTGGCCACAGAATTGTTCTAAACTCAATGGAGATTGCAAAGGCATACGAACGAAAACTCGAGGGGAAGCCACCTTTGCCATCGAATTGGCCTCCAAAAGTTGGCGATGATTTATGATGGCGATACGTTATCCCTTCTGATGTAAAGGAGCTGGCCTGAAAATATCTCTTTCCATTCCCCAGCCACTTGCTGAAGTTCACGAAACTGAAAACTTTATCTCGGGCGTTGGCGCTCTGGATGATTGGTTAAAACGCCAAGCACGCGCAAATCAGGCAAGTGGAGCATCGCGTACCTTTGTTGTTTGCGAAGAACATATGGTTGTCGGATATTATGCACTTGCCTCCGGCGCTATCAGAACAGATATTACCACGGGTCGATTTCGACGTAATATGCCAGAGTCGATACCTATTGCCATTCTCGCCCGTCTCGCCGTGGATCGCGCCTATCAGCATAAGGGCATTGGTCGGGGTTTATTTCGTGACGCGGCATATCGCGTTATGAACGCAGCTGATACTATTGGTATTCGCGGTATTATTGTTCATGCCTTGTCGAAGGAAGCTAGGGACTTTTATATAGCCCTTGGATTTGACCCATCACCCATCGAACCTATGACGCTTATGGTTACGCTATCTGATTTACGCGTATCTATAGATGATAAAAAATGAAGGGCGCAATAGCGTTTCAATATTGCCTCGATGGCACTGTTTTTTGTTTAGTTGTGTTGTACGTGTTTCCCAAGCTTTAGGGACTTGGACGTTCGATTTTTAAGTAGCGTTTTTGCGGGATACAAATCGGGAACCCTGCAAAATCCGAATTCCGGTTTGGCGCTTAAAATAAAAGGTTGTCGTGGCAATGCTGATCTCACCCCAGCCAGCTTTAAAATATTTTTAGTTATGCTCTAACTGAATAGCCACAAAATTTGGTGAAATCTTGGCGAATGTGCTTGTCTCAAGCCGCCAGCCTGTTTCTTGTTCTATGTCGGCTGATTCCATCTCTTATGCGTAGATTCATAACGTGTCGCTGTTCGCCGTTACATCTAAATGGAATTACATTACCGGCTTCTTGTCCATCCACGAACTGAGCCGCATACGTGTTCAAAGTGCGGTTCCATCTAAGGATGTCTCTTTCACTTATGCCTTGTCTACCACTTGTTCTGTCTCTTTCTATGCTGTCTTGCTGACGCCATAATTCATACGCCAACCCATCCCACATGGTCTGAAGTCTTTCACGTACAGGTGCACTCTCTGGGATCTGGCCGATACGCTTGCACGTTGCAGAAAAGGATGTGCCATAAGGTGCAATATTCTGAGGAAGTAGCATTTCGGTTAATTGCCGAAATAACGTCGCAGGATCCAATTCTAATATGCGACGCCGATTGATAACTTCTAACGCAACATCCAACGAGGCGTGATCGGAATATCTATGTGCAAGAAGCGTGGCGTTTCCTGCTGCTGTGTTTGGAAAGAAATATAAAGTTTCATCTTTTGCAATTGTCTGATCGCCTTCGAGGCCGCCTTGTATGGGACGCAATGCTTGATCGGCACACATGACCCACGCAGATCTTAACATCTCGGTTCTTATTTTCTCAAGCTTAGCCCGCTGCGCGGATGCCAAATCTTCGCTGTTCTCGCTTAATTGGACGATCAGTTCATAAACAACGTTTTCCGGAACATCTGTCTGGCGCGCAAGCAGCCATGAGGAAGGAATTGGATGTTGTCTGCTATGCCACCTGTCGATAACATCAAAAACCGCACATATAGCGTTTACTGAATGAGAGTTTTGGTACCATTCGGCAAGTTCTCCTTCCATAGGCTCTGCCTCGGCATCATCTGGATCGTGCCATCCGATGGCATGGGCCAAATCAAGTGACATAGGCGCTTGAGCTGTCAACTCATAGAATTCGTCCAAAACTTCCGCTGGATCGGCAGATACAAGCAAAAAGCCATTTCCTTTATGCACGACACCATCATATACCCGACTAACCATTCCGCTGGGCGCCTGTTGCCAGGCGCGTCTCGCAAACGGTAAAAATATAGCCTCGAACCTGCCCTGCTCAGCTTCAGTCAAGAGAGAGCGTCTCTGGTTCAATTCAGTACCAAGAAAATAGGTTAAGGTCTCAGGATCATCGACGCCGAAATCAGATACATACCCGGCTGGATAAGACACTTCACCGGTGTGGCATAATTCTATGACCTCCAATAAGGCATGTGCAGATCCAAGTTCTGCGGCTTTGCATAATATCTCCGCAGATATCACTCGGTCGCCGTAATGATCGGCCGCGGCAAAGCAATATTCTATTTCCATAAGAACAGGAAAATCTAGACCTCGATCCTTTATAGCCTCAAGTATTTCCAAAGCACGGATTGGTGTCGATGCAACTTCAATGGCGGAAACAACTAGATCTCTAGCCTTTTGGTAGGCTGTTTTTGAACCAAATTCATGGGCCAGTGAATACAAATCTAAGGCACTGTCTAAATTATAAGGATCAGCCTCTAAATCTCCCAAAGCTTCGGCATGATCTGCCGTTGTTACTTGATATTGGTTCAATAACTCGAACGCTTTTTCTTGGTCGCTACTTGATGGAATGACAAGCGCATCAAGAGGCAACAAGGTAGGCGTATAGAGACGGCTCACACCGCCAGATGGCAAACGTTGCCACACACGAGCAACTGCTGGGCCGAGTATTTTATCGAGGCGCTGCTGTTCAGTATCCGTAAATTGATCGCGTATTGCGTGCAATTCGGTAGCAATAACATAAATCATAGCCGTAACGTACTTTGTGCCGAGACGATCATACCATTCCTGAGGCGGCTTGGATCTTGTCTCGACCACATTTTCAAGGATCACCAACGTCGCCAGAGGTGAGCCGCGTTTTTCGGCTTCCATCAGGAAGGCTCGAGCTGTTACTTGAAGATCACTTTCTGCGGCCGTTCGAAGACAAAAATCGATTGCTTCTTGCTGTGCATTATTGTGGCCTTTGGCATCAGCGTGATCGTACCAATTTAATGCCTTAGCATAATTTTGGTCTTGCGCCTCTCGGCGGGCAAAGACCATGGCAAGATCCGCCGATGCCTGGCTATTCTCATATGGACGCAAAACATCAAATGCTTCCCGATTATCACGCGGTAAATGAATGAGGCCTAAGGCCTCACGCGGATCGGTTTCGGGCGGACAAAGACAAATAGTTATGAGATCTTGCTTTTGCCAAATTAAGGGCGCCAAACGGCTACGAATATCATTTAGTGCAAGTGTTTGCCTTCTAGAAAAAACATCCCGCCCTTGATAAAGATCAGCATACAGCGCGTGTGCCAAGGCCGTATCGGTATCTGTATCCATGCCTAGATGTGATTGCAAATCTTCTGGAAAAGGCATTGTTCCATCAAGATAGCGCTGAAGAATAGCAAGTGCAGCATCATCAGACCCAAGTTCAACAGCGTTAACATACCAATATTGTGCATGGTCTACGTCGTTGATTGCATCCGCTGCAACCACCTCGGCTAGACAAATACCGATAGCCTTATCATTGGCGTCGGAGCTGCCAAGTCTTGATGCCTTTATATAATAATCAAGAGCCGCCGCAGGATCACCATCTCTCGCGGCTTCAGCAAGTTTGGTCGCCAAATCAATTGCGTGCGAGGGAAAGTCTTTCCTTCCTCTGCGTGCTGCGGCATCGTAATTTTGTACTGCAGCGGCTTCGTTGCCATGAAGAACTTCCATACCGGCTAAGGCATAATGCAGATCCGATGTTGGTTGTTCGGCAATACGTCCTCTAAGCCATTGGGCTGCCTCAGCTCGATCAACCGGCATTAACAAAAGCATTTCTTTATTCGGCTCAATGTCGTCTGCAACGCGGCGCAATCCAGAAGATGTTTGATGCCAAAGGCGGGGCAGAAAATCATCACATATAGCCGCCAGAGCTTGCGCCGCTTGGTTGCCCAAATATATGTCAGGATCAAACGATTTCCGGCATGCACGAAGCGCTAACGCCAAATCTGGGTTGATACTTGGTTTTCCATAAGCGGCATACTCAGCAATTGCACATATGGCAGCACCATAATCGGTTTCGAACAAACGCAAGTAAATATCAAAGGCCCGCTGATAATCTCCCGTTTGATCGTGGATGACTGCAAGGTTGTTTTCTACGCTATGCGTTTCTATATCACTTAATTTTCGAGGCGAATTATCGAGAATTTCCTGATATGTTCGCCGGGCCGCGTCATATTGCTTAAGTTCTTCATAATAGAGTGCGAGCCAAAATTTGGCCCTGAGACTTCCTTGCTGCCATGCTCGTTCTAAATAATTAATCACCAACCTAACACAAGTATCCTCACTTTTTCCCTTCACAATATCAAACCCAGATATGGGGCTCTTAAAGCGAATAGCGACTTTAATTTGCGCTTCTACGTTACCGCTGTCTGCAGCTTGGAGAAAAAGGCTTGCGCGCTCGTTGTACATTTGCCACTGCCACACTGACAATCCTGTTCCCTCAGCAGGAGTACGAGCTTCGATTTCATCGTTAACAGTTTTCTCCAACAGCTGCGCTAATAAAAAAGCCGCTGTTGGGTCTTTCTTGCTCAATGTCTGACGATATAGTTCTTCGATCCATACGTCATCACGGCGCTTTACACCAGCAAGACGCCGGGCATGCGCAAATCTCGCCACCACAAGCGTGCCTAGATGCGATCCAACAGCAGCCAGTCCGCCGGCGTGCTCAATATCTTGTGTGACAATCTGTTTTGCGCCATCCCAATTTTTGGGGTCTTGTTCAATGAGATAGGTGCCGTACAAATAGGCGCAGAAGGGATGTTTGGTAAACTTTGCAAATTCAGGATTATTGAGAACGAAAGGTGCAAGTAAAGCCAACCTTTCCTCAACAGACTTGAGTAGTTTATGGCCGTAACCGAATTCATAAATTTGCGCGAGCTGAATGGCAGCTAAGGCATCCCCCGCGTTAGCATGGACAGCCAATAGTTTTGGATTTAATCGGCGCGGGTCAGCATAATCTTCAACCTTAGCGTGGACAGCCAATTGCCTTGGATTTAATCGGCGCGGATCGACGTATCCATTTCTGTTGGGTCGTTTTGCCATATAACTTTCAGTCTTTTTAAGAGCGCCAAATTTTGATAATTTATCCCCCCCTGGGGCAGGCTTTGTATACGAAAAAGTCATATCTAAACGCAATCAGGCCATTAGTTTCATTAGAAAATACGAGAAATTACAATTAATTACGCTTGTAAGTCTTTGTTATTATTTTAAGGCTTTAAAGAATAATGTCAGCTCAAGCGAGCATTATCCCGCTTGCACAACTAATGGAGGAACTACTGCTGCAATAGGTGTCTCTTCTCTTTGTGCTTCAAGAATTCTCAATAATTTTTTTGCTGCATTTTCTGCCTCACGCGAGCCTGAGCCGACACCAAATCCCTTCGCGACATGCCCAAGATTCTCCATAAACCTATTCCAGCGAGGATCAGTGGGAAGTTCCGGCTCTCTGATGTTCTCAAACATGGATTCTATTGTTGTAACCAAATTCTCACCAACATAGTGGGCATAGAGTTCGGGTATTCTCAGTAAATATGTCATTTCGTATATTGCATTATAAATAACGACATCCGGACTTCCCTTCGACAAATCTGAGAGATTTCTTAATGAATGACGAATGCGGCCCGCTGTAGCTTCGACGAGAACATCTTCAACCACATCTGTTATACGTGCGAGCCTTTCAAATCCTATAAGCAAACCCGTGGAGTCCATCGCGATAACTTCATCCCGCGACAAAATCTTAACTTCCCCGTTTTGTAAGGCAGGATTATTTCCACCTTGTTCGCCCCCGCCACCCTCTTGGCCACGGCCAGCTGTCCCAGCATCAGCTTCATCAGGATTGGGCGGTGGATCTCCATCAGGATTATTTCCACCTTGTTCACCTTCGCCGCCATCTTGGACAGAACCAGCTGCTCCAGCATCAGCTTCACCAGGATCGATGGTCGTGTCCCCATTTTGTTCAGAAGTATCATTTTGCGACGCGTCTGCGCCATTACCGTCACCAGTATCCTCACCCGATGAAGCTTGATCGGTCTGGATATCAACCTCGTCCGTTTCCGTGCCAGTTGGCTCATCTTTTATAACCGCTGTGGTCGAGTTTTGAGATGCGATACTGGAATTCTCGGTACCACTTGAGTTGGAATCCAAGGAAGTGGCTTCTGTAGACGCTATAGCATCATCTGTGGTTCCAGGAATATCTGCATTAAGCGCTGTAATAGCTACTCCAGGAGTGACTGGATTAGCGTTGGCATTTCCAACAATGCTGCGTGACGAACGATTAAATGAGACTTCTACTCTGCGCTTCCCCCTTAACCACGAAGCGCGCGATCCTTTGAGAACTAATTGATCAAGGACACCATCGTAAGTGTCTTCAGGCAATTCCAAGGCGTGGACTGCAATCCACGGCACTTTTCGGGCAAGCCTTGGGGGTTCCACCAACATTCTACCCTCTGCCAGTTTTCTTGTTTGGTGATAAACACTTAATGTTCTTGCTTTGCGTCTACTTGGGTCATGTTCATGAATAAGCAAGGCCAGATCTCGTGTCGTTCTAGTCTCATGTAGATGAGCCGCATTTATAAAACCTGGAAGTGATTGAAAAAACGAAGAGTCTGCGAGAGACTTACCCACGGGAATATAAGGATCAACAGACCTTCCAAAATAGATGAGGCCAAAATTACTCAATTCTTTTTCGTGCAGTTGCCATCCCTGATAGCGCTCCGAGATTTTCCTAGCCTTCCACTGTCGCTGTTCATTTGGATCTACCCCCGGATCGACAAAAGTGTCCACAGAGCCTGGGACAGCAACAAAACGCCGCACAATGAAATAGACTTGAATAAATGGTACATTGCACTCGGTAGCTACACGATCAATGCTATGCCAAGGCGAAACTTTTTCCTCTACTGGCTCAACTGGACTTTCGTAGACATTCGGGGCGCCAATCAAAAATCTGTCTAAAAATAATCGAGTAAACTTTGCGAGCTCATCGGGATGGAGAATATCGTAAGGTAATCCCGTATAAGTTTTTGCCATGCGCCAGTTTTCAAATGGATATCTGTGATGCCGGCTAAGATTGGGAGCACTTTTGTGACGCACTACCATATTTGTCATCAAAGAACGAATGACAGGCTCAGATACATTTGTCAGATCGGCAATTTCTTCAATTCTAAGGCCATACTTATTTAACTGTTCACTCAACAACTGATTGTCTAACTCTATCGACTCCCTCGGAACCAACCCATACATAGCTACAAATCGCTCTTCATCTTCCCCATGAAGACAAAAGCGGTGACCTAGGCGCGTATGCAGCCATGCCGCACGCCAAGATACATTATTGATATCGCTATAATGCTCGGGCTCTACGCCCGGCGTACAACGACCTTGTATGGCGCGGAGGGTCGGCAATTCAATATTATATTTTTCAACTAAATAATCATTTGAACGCCAATCATTGGTCTCTTCATTGTAACCAAAAGGATAAAATTTATCGAATTCATCACCATCATCTACGGCTAAACATATAATGATCGTTCGGTTATGACGTGCCGGACGCGCTCGCCAAACAAGGCCATTTTTAGGATCGACCATGTGCCCATAACTCAATGGCTCCGGCACCAACCGATCAAGCACGCGCGCAACTTCTTCTACGGCCTCAATGTTACGGGACCGGGAAAACTCTCTCGCTGATAATAAGTCTTTTGTTTTTTCGTCTGCATTAAGATGATAGGCACTCACGAAATTATAACTTTGGCTTATAGCGAGACATTCGCGTATGTGCCCATAGCCATCTGGACCACTTGTTTTAGCAAAAGTCATATTCCATTCATTGTCAGTGACTGGATCAAGTTTAAAACCTTCTCGTCCCGCTGGAACAAAGCGGCGAGCAAGAGAAGTCACGTAATTTGGTATGTGGTATTGAGATTCTAAAGAAAAGAGCGGGACTTGCTCTGCGGTAAGCTCTGGAGCATCCAAATGGTAGTAATGTGCAAAATCTTCTAAATCTTCAAGGTGAAGAAAACGCGTTACATGGAGGCCGCGGGTTTCCTCCCGTATGCGCCATTCATGCGATGGATCGAGAGGATCCACCATTATACCCGGCGCATCCTCTTTAGGTATCAGGCCATATAAAGCTGGACGCACGCTATCTGTGAATAGCTTGTATCTTGCGGCAATTGCCGACGCTTTAAGCCAAATTCGACTGGTTTCTTCTTCAAGCTCACGCCGGGCACGCTCGCGGCCTAACGCCTGCTGTTCGGTTAACTTCTTTTGCCAGACAACATCGTTGAGATTAAATTCTCTATTCTGCGAAGCATCCGGAAGTGGAAGAACGACAGGCGGTTTAGGTTGACGCGGGAACAGCCTGCTTCCGGTTGCTGCACGTGCGCGTTCCTCCTCCCACAACGGATCGTATTGCTCACCCAAAGGCTCAAGATGCGTTAGAACAGCTTGTTCATAACTCAGAACGCCCCATTCTTCCCCATCCGCATCATTAATGTCTGTGATAACCGCTCTAGGTTTAGGATTATCTGGATCCTTTCCCTTCCGGCGCGCTCTTCCGCCTTCCTGATAGGTAGGCACTGGTGTTCGTCTTGGTCGTGCTCGAATTATGTGTCCGATAGCATCATTATTGTGACCTTCGCCTAGCATTCCTATGATTGCCAATGCACGCGTGCCACCTCTTTTAAAGCTATTATACACAGCATCATTGACCGTATCTTCAATATCCGAATGATAAGGTTCGCAAACGGACTCTACACCCAGAGACGAAGCCGAAATGTTTGCCCGCATAAGAGCCGAAAGATCATTTGCATGATCGACGCCTGCACACATGACGAATGTCGGTATGTTCGAAAGAGGTTCGCCGGTATCATAATGTCTAGCTTGTTTAAAATATTCGACGATGCGCATATTTCGGTCGAGTGTATTTATTCTCCTTGAAAGACTTCCTAAACGAAATTCACCATCCGGATTCATATCCAGACCAGCGAGCCTGGTGAAAGAAGGAAAAGAGGGGTTATAAAAATCGAGAATATTTCCTTGGGCCACAGATTCTTTATCTGTCATAATATATGCCATATGAAAATACTGAGCGAGGTGCCGCACCCTCGACCACGCAGGTGTCGCCGTCTGGGCTACCCAAATTGCATTTCTAAACTGACTAGCAACACCAATTATATGCGGCGTTAAGAAATGGTGAGCTTCATCGAATATTATGAGATCGATTGTATCAGCTCGATCGAGAAAACTCGGCAATGACATATAGGTCGTGAACAGAAAATTATTCGCGTCCTTGGCTCCAGAATAGTACAACCCCGTGTTCGAATCAGGAAAGAACTTTGTGAAGTCTCCTTGTCCTTGCGTGACTAAATCTTTTAAACTGGTTACATAAAGCACCTTTAGCGGCCGCCCACCGGTTACCAAAGTGCGGTATATTTGGGAAGACGCAATAGTTTTCCCATCACCGCTTGGCGCAACCGCGGCTATTGCCGAATGTCCTTGAAGAGCCGCAAGTCCGAGTGCTCGCGAAAGATCAACCTGATTGGGCCTTAAAACATCGTGGCCAACGGTAATCTGATCTAATACGGTTTGAGCGAAATAAAGACGGTTCTGTTCAAAACGCTCCCCGAATAAACGCGCAAGCTTCGGTGGGCTAATAAAAGGTAATGTTGAAACAGACATAATAAATATTTCTAGATATGGACCGCTGCAGTTCAAGAATACTCAAGAACCCAATTAGTATGTATTAGGCTATATCAGCCTACAATGATGTGCAAGTAATGCACCCTCTAGAGGGTTGGTGCCAAATAAACAATTGCTGGGCTAAAAAATTCAGAATTTTAGCCTTAGTCACTGCTGTTAGGGCACATCGTCGGCAGTATGCATCACATAATCAGTACCTGAATACGAACCTGGTATTTCAGGCCCTGGTTCTAGAGAAACAACGTTATGGGAAGCTCCACTCCATTTGAGCGAAAGTTCCGCAGCAGCAAATTCACTCGGGAAACGCACTGCAGGTACAGATCGCCCCAAGAAACTACATAATTTGTGCCATCCGTCCCCATGTTCCATGTTCATCTCCAACAAATCATTGAGACGTCCCCTAAAGTGCTCCCTTACTTCATCATTGTGCCGTCTAAAACGATTCCTAAAAAGAGTTTCATCAAATTCAATTTCTCCATAAACAGCTTTGTGTACATCATGAACGTCTCGCTCTCGATTCCAGTGGTCCACATTTCTTTCCCAATGAGCTTTAACACTAGCCAGCCAGTTATCTTCATCTCTAACTGTCAGAATAAATTTAGAACCCGGGTAAGCGGCATCTAGTTTTTTATACAAAATTGCCATAGGAAAATCACACAAAGCGTAATGTCTCTCGAGTGTATGAGACCTGCCAGTCGCCGATCCCGTTACCTCGTGCAAAATGTTGCGAGCCCAAGCAGAAGATTCCCAATGTGCAGCATCTAGTTTCAACATTTGAAGTGCAGAAGCGAGAGAATTGGTTCCTGTTTTATGCATTCCGATGCCAAAAATGCGCGTAGGAACTCTCCCCAGTTCAATAGCATGTGGTTCAAAGTTCCTGAAGACAGTTCCTTTCCCACATTCTCCAAAATTGGCAATGGTTATATCTTGCCGACCTCTTAACTGAAATAGTTCCCACGTGTCGTGATCTGAAAGACGCTCGTAAAATTTGAACCTTAGATCATCACCATGGTCTATTGCTGTTAGAAATTCTGGTTTTATACCATGCCTTACATGCCCCAGCTTTTGCAGTCTGTGGCAGAAATCCAAGTCATCCGGTGACCACGTACCAAATGCCTCATCGTATCCGCCAGCATGAAGAAAAGCTTCCGTTGGTACGATAATTCTTCCACCACACCCCCAAGGCATTCTTGAACCTACACCTCTTCCTGGTCCCACATGGTTCTCTCGGGGGCGCAAGAAAATTGCTTCTCCCTCAGAGCGAGCCATCATAAATTTTCTAGCTACGTAGGCCGAAAAATCTCTGCCAGTAAAATTATCGGCATCAATGTTAGCCAATACATCACCACCCTCGCGCATTCCCAACCGATGCGCCATGTTTTTAGCATTTGCCATATGAAATTTATCTGGAACAGGATAATGATAATAAGTGACAACTCCACTATCGATATCGCCGGCATGATGTTCCTGGATATACTGTCCCAAACCATCCTGGCTGTTATAATCAAGCACAACAAACTTAGTGTTAGGGTAGCTACTGTTATCCGCAAGGTTTCTTGGCAAAGTCTGCGCAACATGCTGCATTCTTCCTTTGCATGTGATGCAAAACACGACTGTTGGTGGTGCTAAATCGGGGACGTTGCCATCAAACGGCGCCATAAATTGCCCTTATCAAATTCTTGGTTCTTAAATAAAATTTCAGCGTTTTATCACTACGTCTCATAATTTTCACAAACCACTAACAATTTTGGGTGCTTGGTAGTGTTTTGCTGCCAACTTGTCAAGAAAGCTTGACAAAAAATTGAAATTAAAACTTAAACCTAGGCTTCATGGCTACTGTTTATTGGAAGTAGCCTTCCCGTTCAAGGGTGTCATCAAGACATTTTCCCTTAAACTGGTTACTAAAAATAATAAAAATGATCGCCCTTTTTCTACAAATGGATCAGCATGATTAAAAAGTTATCGAACTTACCTACCAAAACCTACCTACCAAAATGTGGTAGCTAAGACGATGCCGTTGCCAGCTATAGTTCAGCGCGACGATAAGTTATTTACCCTGTTTCTATGTGTCTCGATTAATTTTATCTACCCGCATTACTCAATTAGCTATTGGTGAGCCGTATCTAAAGTCATTCCTCCACCTTGCTGAACACCAGGGCGCCTAACGAGCGACGCATACGTACTGCCACGTGGGGCTTTACCAATAATACGTTTGCCAAGAAGCTCCCATACCATTCCACTGCGCATTTCGGCTTTACTGAATTGCCTGAAACTGATTGCGTTTAGCCACGCTTGCCTGTTCGCATGGGTGCTGGGCTTAAATTGATCTTTATAAATCATGCTCACTGGGCTTGCGGCCGTGGCCGGCAACCCATTTAGCCATGCCTCTGGACCGCACGTACTGGAATATGTGTGAAATATTTTTGCCAAATTAAAAGCATCTGTCATAGAGCCTTCAAATATCGGCACCCTTATACCTTTAAGTCTATCCTTTGCTTCAGGCTTCTCTAACGGATGCGGCTTAAATAGTATGTTTCCTCGGTCGCCTGATATTTCTAATTTAGCAATCGTGAAATTAGCCCACCCATACACATCTGTGCCATCCAAAGACATATCATCGTAGATCTGCCCTACGACGATTACTTTCTCACCCAAATTTCTTCGTTCCTGAATTTCCCAACCGTGCATTTTGCAACGAGACGTATCACCAGAGAATTCTGATACATCCAACTCACTTTTTCCGTTAAGATAATTCAAATTTATTGAGGCAAAATCTGCACGATCTCTGGTGTAGCCAAAATCTAAGCAGACCAGCGTTTGCCCCTGCTGGTGGCAATAATCTATAACTTTGGTGGACCTCATACCCCAAAAGATATGCATATCCGCAGGTTCAACTTGTCTTGGGTGATAATCAAAATTTCTGACAGCGACGCCATGCCTGACGAGGCCTTCGGAGAAGGCATCGACCCAGGGCTTACCATACCCATCATCATATTCATAAACTGCAGCAACTAATTGGCTCATTTAAAATTCTTCCCAGTTATAATTAAAAAATGTACCACACTTTTTTATTACTTCTCTCACCGAGAGCCTCAAGATCTTGGATATTTATATATATGTGTCTGATAATATTTCACCTTTGACTTGTCAATAAGGGTTGTCGGATAAAAGTGTATTTTAATAATCATATCATGTTGAAGCTCGAGTAAAATTAACGCTACATGACTAAGAAAGTTATATATTATTTCTGAAATCTTGTGTTGTGACTACCTGCATCTTGGGTCGAAAAGTTTAGATAATACCAAAAACGAGCTAGACTGTTAGTTCATACGACTACACTCGACTACACTTCATGGCTTCGCTTGAAGCAGCGGACAACGCAATCAACTTCTTAATCGGACCAAACTAAGGAATTTTGCTTAACTCATTGATATTTATAACGATAATTGAAACCATTAAACATATTGGTTTATCAAACGTTCAGTTCTATAAAAACGAACATTATTTAATATTTTAATATAGCGCCCAATGCCATTTGGAGAGGAAAAATGAACCCAGAAATTATAGGAGATATTAGCTTGCTAGACGCTCAAGCTATATGGGCGATTTCGAGACGGTTAAATAGAGTGGAAGCCATGGCGATTCCTGAAGGCAATAAAGCTTGGCAAGGAGATGCTGGAACACCAACAAATTGTATTGGACGCATTGGGCAGATAGTAACTCAATATAGCCACCGACCCAATGTATTGGCGCATTTTGCTCCTAGAATGATTAGAGACTTTAATCTTTTTGGTGGACTTGCAATAAACGTTGAAGGGATTCTTGTGAAAAGCCAGTACGATCCCGGCGGCTGTTTTTATGATAAAGCCGTTGCCAATCTCGTAAAAGTTCTTGATGCCGTTCCGTCTACACAAGCCGACGTAGCTCGCGAAGTAATGGCTTTTTATGCAGGCTACGCCTCAAGCTGCGCTCCCTTTACTTCTGTTAATACACTTCTTGAAGCAGCTGAGAACCAACCATCCTTACAAGCTGAACTCGTTGTGAGAGCTTTTGCGAGCTTGTATCACCCATCGAGTTTCGGAATGCGATGGCTCGAGGCAGAACCAAGATGCCGACAGACGAAAATAAATGACCTGGCTGTATCAGTAAGAAAACTAATGAAGAGACATCAACCTTCTACAGCCGAGTATGCTTTTGCTGATGGGCCAAGCGGTGGAATTGAGGTTGTATTTAGATCCACTGGCACCACTATCTCAAGAGAACATTTGCATGCTGATATAAATCCGCTTTCTCTTATCATTGATATTCCCTGTAAACAGCCGAATTTACCATTATTTCTCGATGCTTTACAAGATGCTGTGCGAACGCAATTGCATGTTCCAAGAATGGCGGCCTAAGGAGATGATTGGCTTTGCTGTTTTGGCTATATAATCCCATCCAATTTAGCATGCCAGTAGATACTTGTTTAGAATTTTAGGCAACCGATTGATCTAGATCTTTGATTGGATAATTTGGGCAGTAATTCCTACTCCCGCTCGCCGTCATGCCCTCGTAGGATGACTATTTAGCGAACTATTTTATACGTACTTCTAGCCTCTGAACCATTATAGTCGTTGAGATATTAGCAAAATATTGTTGTTATAAGCCCAGCAAAAAGATTCCGCGCAGATTTTTTGGCGAGAAACTAAATGGAAGATCTTTTAAGCGTTGACACCGACGAAAGTTCGAATGCGCTATCCCCTGCTCAAGCCGTATATTTTAAAACCAGAAACCCCGAAAAAAGACGCGAAACTCTAGCTGCAAAAGCCGCGGCGTGGCATGAAGCCATTAAAGTTGATGTAATAAGAGGCGTAACCTCAAACATCATTGGCAAAAAACATGGCCTTACCCCAGCTCAAATAGCTCTCTTAAAACTTTTGCGCAGAGACTTTAGCCCAGGACAAACAAAGGGCCCAGCACCCGATATGCATGTACTCGCGGAATTGAGCGGAATAAGTCCAAATACGGCAAGAAAATGGACCCGCATATTCGGCTTTTTAACCAGCGATGATATTGAGAAGATCGTATCGGCTCGCGTAAAAGCAAAATTATCTTCTGGTATTCCCAATATTCGCGGTACCGCAAGATATATGGGCCTAAACCCGTCACGCGTCATGAATGTAGCAAAACGTCATGATATTCGCGGACAAGGCCCCAGAACCAAGCTCGGCTTATCTAGACGATCGGTGACAGAGGATGCAACAACGGCTGCAGACGAAATCACCGAAAGCATAGTTATATCTGTCTCCGAACTGGGCCCTTCATCAACTGCTACAGATGAAATCGCGGTAGTGGAAGTTGTTGTTGTTCCACCTGCAGTTGTCGAGCCCGAAGATAATCTAGTACCAACGAATTTCTTTTTATCCCTCTACGGCACCAAACCACCAAGAGGAGGTGTCCGCGCTGCTCACATAGCGTTTTCAGAAGTACTAGCTGAAGCAGGTATCCGTGACCCACAAGCACTTCGCGAGCGACGCGCACGTGGTGATTTGGTATTGCCATTGACAAATAGTGCTTTGAAAAGACTTAGAAGATTTGTCACAGATCTTGGCGCCAATCATGATCTAGAGATTGGTCTATTTCATGCCGGTGTTCGTCATACAGAAACAATTGACGATCTTGGACCACCAGAAAGGACACACACTTTTGCTGAAGCTGCCGTAAACTTTACCTACCCTGCGCCCCAGCAAGGCCGTTTTGATCTAGAACCTGAAAAACCACCACCTCCACGTGATTTCAGCAGAGTGGATCTCAATAACCTTTTGGATGCAGAGATCCGTGCTATGCACCATTTTATGAGGCGGCTGATGAGTACCGACAGCGTCAATAGAGCCGTAAGCCACTGTCCTGTTGGCGAAAATATTAACTCAAGCTGCCTAAATTATGTCTCTGTAAGCACATTATTAAGGCCCATGCATGGACAGCCAGAAAAAGTCGCACGTAGAGCCACAAATGAGCTGTTGCATCTAGGCGTTTTCGTTAGCGACAGTGCAGGTAATCTATCTTTTAGCCAAAGCTTTGCCCTACGTCTTAATGATGTTGTTGTTTGGTATATAAGACAAACGGCAGAGCCGGATCAACGCTCGGGTAAGCATGGCCAGCATAGGCAGCCTGCGCATAAAGCCTGCTTATGATGATGGGTTCATGACTTAAGAAAAAATCGACACGTCTCTCATTTTATAATTAGTCAAAGCGAGCTATGAGAATATTCAAAAATGAATCTTATCTGCTCAGACGTTTCTCCTTGGTACTTGCTTATCTCACGACAAGATCGTCTTTAACCGATCTTACGCCATGAACGCGATCAGCAATGGCTACGGCCCTGGCATCGCTAGATTGCGAATCGACAAATCCGCTTAATTGAACGACACCTTGCATAGTCTCGACATTGATCTGCAGTACCTTCAGCGAGGGGTCATCGAGAATATCGGCTTTAACTTTACTTGTTATCGTCGTGTCATCGACATATTGACCAGCAGTTTCGCGACCTTCGAACATGGCACAAGATGTGAGACATATCGTCAGCAGGGCCACAGCGAGAAGTTTTGTAAGGTCTAGATCTTTATTCATTTTTAAATCTCTTCTCGCTGGTTGATTTTAAGAATTGCCCCGTTGTCTATTACTTGAGTATTTAGGCTGCTTTCGCCTGTTTACTGTGATCTTGCGCTTTCGAGCAATGTTCCTGGGCTTTCTTTGCGTGATCTGCGGACTTCTTTTGGTCACCACCTGTACTACTTTTGGCTGCATGGCGATGTTCTTCGGCGGCTTTATCGCAGCATTCGGCTGCCTTCATATGATGATCGGCATTTGCGCTATTTGAGGGTTTGGCTTGTGATGTGGGCATAGCTCTCTCCATTATTATGTTCATCATCTTGCACGGAAGGAAGCTTTTCAGCTTCCCCCATGCAGATGTCTTATGACTTATGACTTAATCGAACTACTGGTCGCTGCCTGAGCCTTTTTTGCTGCTTCCTCTTTCTGAGCATCCGTTTGTGGAGCTGCAGTTGAGGGCAAAGGTGCGTTCTTATTCTGCTCAGGTGATGGATTAGGCTGAGTTGGTGATTGTGACATTGGAGTACCTCATCGGTAGGGCGGCAATGATTTGCCGTCTCGGCATATATGGGCGCCCAACAAATGAATTACAATGTATTTATTAGTGTTTGTTGAAAATATACTTTGATATATATGAATAAATACTTATGAACACAAAAATTCGTCTGAGTATTTAAAAATACTCAGAATAATTAATTGGCCATTACTTTGACATCTTTGACATCATCGCTTGCCAGCAACGCGCTCCAAACGATGGCTATTTTAATCGTCTGCGTTGCCTTGTGGTTTGGTTTTAAAAGCCAGCCTTTCCACAGGACGGCATCAAGCGGGCGACGTTTCACCATCGCCTCTATTTTCTTTATCCTTAGAGACTTTCCAGGTTGAAATTTCCGGACACAACCTACCAATTTGTTCAATATGTCGCTTTATTGAAAAGATAGAATCGTTATTACACACAACAGAAATTGTTTTTCCGGTATCCGAGAGAATGTGCATCTCAACATATTGTCCATCAAAATGGACGGCCAGTTCCATGGCAACGGCTTGGTAGCGGATGGGGGCAATGGGAACGTTTAAAACAGGCATGTTTCTATGACTAGGGGGCTTCTCTAATGAATGGCTCGATATATATGTCATCCGTTTGACCGAATACACCAAGTCACCATAATGGCGACAAGAAATACAATTGGGATTACAAGAGGTGGGGTGAACCAGGCTTTCATCTTTTTTCCTTTAGCTTACGTTTCTCAACATGAATTACGGATTTGTATTATCTTTAATCTTGTCGCCGGTATCTTTGACAGCATCGCCAAGTTTTTGGCCAGGCGTACGGTCTTCTAACTGCCGTTCGGCTTTATCAGGACCTTCTGGCAAAGCTTGAACTGCATCATCTATCTTTTGACCAACGCTGCGCTGATCTCGCATGGTGAGTACGCCGAATACAAGGATGCCGGCGACAATTACGGCCACAAAAACCATAAGTCCTTTGGTCATTTTATCCATCTTTTCAATCTCCACATTCAGGCGTGACATTTAAAGTATGCGTAGCGTCATAAAATATCCGTATTGTTCTCATTTATCTAAATCGATCTGTTTAGGACTTGTTGCGGCACCTGTCGCAGCGCCAACAGCGCCACCAACTAAGAGTGCTGGAATAAGAGGTGCACCAAGGACTGCGGCGCCTACACCAACGCCAGCACCTATTCCGGCTCCGCTCAGAGCGCGATCGCCAGGATCGGTACCACAGGCCGCCAACAATAACGTTAAGGCGGATACAGAGCAGATTTTTATAAACTTATGGGGGATTAACATGGCTGCTTACCTGTTTTGATTATGATAGATCAGCGCGCATCAGACATTTGACCGACTTGAATATAGTCGATCTCAACCTCGACACGACGATCGTTCTGCAAACACTCGATTAATTTTGTGCGTTTCTCATTGGATGTGCAGTTCGTGGTAGGCTCAGATTTTCCAACCCAACGCGTTTCTGTTACGCTCGCGTTCGTGTAGCCATTCGCGATCAGATAATCGCGCACAACCTTGGCACGATTTTGCGAAAGTTTTTCATTATAGGATATGCTGCCAATGCGGTCGGCATAACCTACAATCTTTGCGTCTTTTACACTTTGATCAGCCTTAAGAACGCTGGCTAGTGTATCTAGACGTTGTTTGCCTTCAGGCGTTAAGGCAGAGCGGTTAAACTTAAAATATACCGTGCGTTCATCTTGCGTCAATTTGTCCGCGGTGCGCACTTGGGGTGGCGGAACAACAACCGTTTTTTGCACAACTTGTTGGATAACCGGTTGTTCCTGCACGACACCCTGCGGAGCACAAGCCCCCTGATCAGTCATCCATTTGGTGCGCACACAGTTGCCGTCGGTGCTATGGACAACTTGGTTTTCCGTATCATGCACAATGGCATGATAGGTTGCATCAGCTTGTGCCATGCCGGTCGAGCTCATTAAAACGAGCCCGGACAACACAATTATTCTTTTACCAAGATGTTTCATTTTATATTCCTTTATTGCGTTACGGTCGTGTGCGTTACGGTCGTTGTTTCAATATCATCATCTGGGTCCCAAGATTCGTTTGGCGCCGTATTGGTGGTTGAAATACCGGAATAGCCGCCGGGTATCATGTGGCCGTCTGAAACAGCTGCGTCGTTAGATTGATACATAACCGGTGTACGGTAAGTCGTAACTGTCTTTTGCGTTATTGTGCCTGGCATGCCCGCGTAAGGTTGGCCATGGAATGCATTTAACTCTTGGTCACTGGCGATCACACCATCGATCTTATAAAGGCTGACCTCATTACCTGAAAATTTACTGTTACTTTCATCGAGATAAAGTACGCGATGTCCATCAACCGTATATTCATCTTTAAAGGGTTCTTCGACATCAAGACGGTTCTTGCCGATGGTTGGTATTTCTCCACCCCATTTGGCGAAGCGGCTTATGGTCTCGTTTCTAGGTACAATGTGGTTGCGCAATATGGCGGCAACATCGGCCCTGCATTGCATTGAATAAAAGCAAGGATAATTCTTAGGCTGGATTTCGGTAAAGGCTGCATTGGTTGGAGCAAATACAGTGTACTCCGTGTTTTCGTTGAGCTCATTGGCAACACCTGTATTGAGAAGCGCCTGATAGAACACAGAAAGCTCACCTTGTCCTGCAAGTGCACTTTCTACATGACTGTTCGAGGCATAAGCTGCCGTGGCACTACTTACCAGGAGGCCTAGCGCCGTCATGGTTGCAAATGGATATTTCATGGTATTTCCTTTGAGTTGTCTTAACGAATTTAAATGTGTCGATGCCGCAAAAATTTCCTGCATCAAGGACGGCTAGGCACGTTGCAGCACGAGATAGATTATGAATATCGTCAGCAACAGACCTAAACTGCCGCTCGGGTAGTAGCCCCAATGAATGCTATGCGGCCAGACAGGCGCCGTACCGACAAGCAATAGGGCAAGAATAATTGCTATTATGAGGGCCACTATATTTCTCCTTACGATACTTGATGACTATCTGAATTCTGGCGGCGCCTAAAATTCATCTTGGGATATATTTAATTATTTTACCGGCAATAGTTGAAAAATTGTTTTTAGCTCATAAGATTTCCGGTCGCGTTCAAGTTGTATATCATGCGCCGTGATGCCAAATACTTTTTCGATCGATTCTTGAGCAGCCTTTGCCAAACCAAATATCTGATCTGTATTGGCCAAATTTTGATCAAGGGTCACGGCACGGATCTTGCCGATACGGCGAAACTTATCGCCTTCATAACTTTCCGTGACTGCTTGGTACGAAGCGCCAGATCGTTCTGACTTTATAATATCTGATTTTGTAAGTGTATTCATAAGAGGGCCTACTGGTTGGATCGGAAGAGATTCTCCGAACACGCTACTGGTACTCTTCTATCTCGGCCTCAATTTGATATTCATCAATTGATGATCAATTTATGATTCTGTTCTAGATTTTTTAGATTCTTCTAAATCAAAATTAATTTCGATCTGAGCTTGTCGAGAAAGTGAAAAACACCGCCCCATGGAGGACGGTGTTTCCCAATCGATAGGTATAAATAAGTTTTTAGCGTACGAGAGTAATTCGGATAGGTTCAATCAGTCTCTAAGCGGCCTTATCAGTGCTTCCGGATCCCAACTTCCAGCCACATGACTTCTCAAGCTCGTCAAGACGCTTTTGGGCATCTTCTTTAGCTATTCCGTAAGTCGTTTGCAATTTACCGAAAAATTGGTCCCTCTTGCCTTCATAAAGCGCAACATCATCATCACTCAGACGACCCCATGTCTCCTTGATTTTGCCACTGAGTTCAGTAAATTTTCCTTCTATTTGATCCTTATTCATAGATATCTCCTGGTGACAAAGGTTAATTATTGCCGTTTTGAGCGGTTAGATTGCAAAGAGAAATTAAGGCTTTACACTGATAAAGCACTTTCGTTTTGACATTCGTCAAAGTTGATATGCCTCTCTCCACACTTATTAGGACTCTTTGGGCTAGATGTGGTATCTCTGCGCCAGATGAAAGCCAATCCTAAGGGCTGCCCCGGACAAGAATCCGGACACAAGGAGTATTCTCTCGGTTGCTTGAGAGGAGCTTCGCTGTTTTCAAACCTTGCTGACAAGGATATTGCCTGTTTTTATGATGCCGCCCAACCGCGGGCCTTTAAAAAAGGTAAAGTCTTGTATCTTCAAGATGAACCCGCTGAATTCTTTTACATTATATGCAGCGGCTGGATAAAATTATTCCATACCTCACAAGAAGGCGAAGAGGCAGTTGTCGATATGCTGACAGCAGGCCATATGGTGGGCGAAAGTTCCATATTCGAACATGATCGTCATACCAGCAGCGCTCAAGTTATCGAAGATGTACAGCTTCTCAGCCTGCCATCAGCTTTGCTCAAAGAGCAAATACGCCTAAGTACTTCGCTTGCCTTTACGATGTTATCCTCTATGTCCCGTCATCACAGGCGTAATTATGACGAGATAGCCCTTAATGCGATGCAAAGCGCTCCGCAGCGTATTGGCTGTTTCCTACTAAGGTTGTGCACGGGAGACAAAAAGAAAAGTGCTGTATTTCATTTACCTTACGATAAGGCTTTGCTTGCCTATACCCTTGGCATGAAAAGCGCCACTTTCTCCCGGGCCCTGAATGTGTTGAGAGTAAAAACAGGTCTAAAAGTTAGCGGTACGCGTGTTGAGATCAACGAAGTTGAGCGTTTAGTTAAGTTCGTCTACGGCTCACTTGCCATTAAGTACATGCCCGAAAAACTGTGATCTATCCAAATACATCAGCTAGCCATCCCCAGTCCAAACTGGCGGGATGTTCAATGTACTCGTTGGGATTTTCAACAACATGCTTTAGATAACTGTATTTAAATGGCCATGCATCACCTGGCGTAACATTCTGTTTTCCAATTATCTTGATTTTCATGTCCTGGGTTAGCTGCAAGGTATAAACAATCTTCGGTCGGTCATCAAAGACAGCACATTGCAGCGTGCCTTCATGACTTAGGTTTTTCCAGCGCGCTTTCCAGATTTCCATATAGGGAAATTTGTCTTTGTTTCTTTCTATGGCCTGGTTGCATATCTCCAGATAGCGCTCAAAAAGGCGTTCATATTCCTCAACATGTGCGACATCCTTGACGGCAACTTCCATTGTATTTTCCCCCCTCGAGCGATATTAGAGAGCCTCATTGAGGACATAAATTGGCGAGCTAAGTTTTGACTTATGTTAAATCTCTCAAATAATATTCTTTCAGGCTCTAGGCTCGTTAACATTGCCTGGCAGTGAGGTTAACTTATTACACGTCAATGTTAATCAAGCTAAATCAACATTATTGCATGCCATAATACTTTGCGGCACGAACTGTATTGCTTCTCGTGGCGCGGCGGTTAGGCGCAGACACCCCCTTCTTGCGACAATATGTTTTTGTCCAGGAAAGCACCTGATGATGAATTTCTGCGGTAGCCGTATGAACGAAAAAAACTTGTAACGGAGGTTTATTTCTTAATTTATGGGATAATTGTTGTATTGGCTGAGGTTTACCCGATGGTCCACGAACGAATATGATGTTGGCCAACGCGGCAGCCGAAAATGGGGGCTCGGGAACAATGCCGACATCCCGCGGCTTACTCTCATCAAAGAACACATCGCTATCAAGCTCTAAGTTATGTCCCTCGGCAGCTTCTGCTATATATTCCCTGTATTCTCTACGAAGCTTGGGGGTTTTAAACGAAGCTGCAAGTCCGATACTTGAATATAAATCATTCGTCAGAAGCCCCTGGGCAAGGTTTTGAAGAGAGGGACTGTTTTCACATGTTGAGACTTCCGTAACTAAATCTGAAATACATCTATCATCGAGCGCCAAAAAGTCAGAAACAGAGGGATTTCCGAGACATAAAAATCTGGCCAGGGCATCTGTGGACTGATCAATTCTCATAGCCGCATTCGTCCTAGTCTTAACGCCCTTTATATAGGCAGCCAGAATAGGGAAGAGCATAAACTCAGCCGCCCTAGCTGGGGCTGGCCAGTAAATCTTTTTATATTGCCGGCGCCATGATAACAAAAAGACTT
>JABDFY010000022.1 GCA_013286365.1 Alphaproteobacteria bacterium | reverse complement strand
CAACTTCATCATAAGGACCATGCACCAATTGAAAACCATAATCTTTATAAAATCTCTCTAAATAGGCTTGGGCAGAAATACGGATGTTTTGCCCTTGTCTTTCACGAACCACATCAATAGCCCGTTTTGTTAGTTCGCGCCCCAACCCCGTTTTTCGCACCTTCGGCGAAATAATCACACGGCCGATAGCCCATTCTTTATACTTAATACCTGGGGGCAACAAACGGCAATAGGCCGCCAATAGGGCATCATTCCACCCCATAACATGAAAAGCTTCTTGATCGTAGTTATCGGCGTCCTGATAGAGGCAGTTCTGTTCGACGACGAATACCTCGTTACGAAGCTGGAGTACGGCATACAATTCATTTGCCGTTAGCTCTTTAAAACTTTTTGTATACCAATGCATATATGTATCTCACAATGCGCAAGCATAGTTCATAGCATGCTGAACTCTCGCGTCGAGTGCCCAGTGTAAAAATGGCTGCAACTGTATTTACTTGATATATCACAAAAAAATGTTTGGTGGACCCGAGAAGATTCGAACTTCCGACCTCTGCCTTCGGAGAATTCCGACTCATAATACATTCAGTGAGTTAGCTCATAAAGCTAACTGCAAATCTCTCACATTCTCCAATGTTTACTACAGAAAATATTACACTGTAATATTATCTGATTTTCTATCATTTAAAATCCGTCGTTTTCGTCTTCCTTTCCCGGGCCAGGGAAGGGGCGTGAATACTAGTTGGTTTAACCTTTACTGTGGAGCGAGGGCAAAATTCTTACGCAGAGATTAAGAGCCGGATAGTGCAACGCTGTGCTTCTCCGGAAGGGTAATCCGAAAATTAACTAAAACAAACAGTTGTGACAAAAATAATGTTGTTTTATTGATTAATACATAATATTATACTTGATACGAACCACGTATCATGCTAAAATCTCGAGAGATGAATGATCCGATTCTTTGGTTGTAAGGAAACAGAAAAGATTTGGGAGGGGCAATCTTCTCGCAGGCTGCCGCATGACATTCAAAATCGGGCGTTGCGAAAGCTGCGTCAATTAGATGCTGCATTGATACTGGACGACCTCAAGAATCCGCCAAGCAATCACTTGGAAGCTTTGAAGGGTGCTCGGAAAGGACAAATGAGCATTCGTATTAATGACCAATGGCGTATTTGCTTCTATTGGTCTGATGGTGAGGCAACCGAAGTCGAAATTATCGACTACCATTGAGAACTATAAATAGAGAAAGGACGTAATCATGGCCACACTTCGTAACCCGCATCCCGGCGAAATACTCAAGAATGAGTTTCTCGATGAAATTGGCATGAGCCAAAACCAGTTAGGTCATGCAATAGGTGTTCCGCCCAACCGTATCCACGCTATAGTGAACGGCACCCGTGATATTACGGCAGACACAGATTTGCGCTTGTGTAGATTCTTTGGGTTGTCAGATGGCTATTTTCTACGTCTACAGAACGCCTACGATACAATGGAAGCGAAGCGGCAGATTGCGACTAAGATTGCAAAGATCAAACCATTCAAATTATTTGATCAGCACGGCGGCCACTTGGTGAAGGTATAACCGTGGGTGGTGATTGAGAGTAAGGTATCAAAAACAAGGAATATTACACTGTAATATTCCTTGCTACTTCATAAACAATCAAAGCTATTGCGCCTAAATGGATGTGACGGAAAATTGTAAGCCAAGTGCATGCATAACGCGCATGATAGTGCTAAACTCTGGATTACCTTCTTTGCTGAGAGCTTTGTAGAGGCTTTCACGCGATAATCCAGCCTTTTTGGCAGTCTGTGACATACCGCGCGCACGAGCGATTGTGCCAAGCGCTTTAGCAATAAAGGCTGGATCCTTTGTCTCCAGAGCTTCTTCCATATAAGCACTGATAGCTTTTGTACTGTTGAGATATTCAACAGAATCATAAAGAGAAGTTTTTGTTTTCTTTTTTGCCATATCTAATCCTCCATGGTTGCTGCAAGCATTTTCTGTTAACACATATATAGAGATCACGATTAACTAAAAAAGCCAAATTTGCGAAGTGGCTTGGCGCGCGGGCACCCTATTGGTCGCGCTAAATCTCTGGCAGCTTCTTCAGGCAGTGCAAAGCGTGCACTTCCTGAATCCTCAAATTCTCTTTGGCCCTCGATGAAAGCAAGGCGTCGCCGAAGCGCTTGTCGTTGCCAGACAAACTTCTGCGCCTTGCCGCACTTTGTCCATTATGTCATTCCGTCAAACATCCGGGATTTGCTAGCCTTCACGGAAGACTTGAAGAAGCAATGGCGCAGTTGGCACACGTCAATAAATGGACAAAAGAAGAATGTGATAAGCATCTTGATGATTCAGAAAAGCTTTGGTTTCAGCGAAACCAGATTAACTGGTCGTTCGATCTATCATTATTAAACTTATATGATGTAAGGAAAGTTGTCTTCGACTTGGCAGAGAATAAAAAAATTCCTCCAATTATGGGGATTTCTCTTTGCTATCGAAACGTGTCTGTCATTTTTGAAAAGCTTGCTGCCTATTATTTAAATCGAAAGTTGGCGAGAGAGTTCGCCAAATTATGGCCCAAACATAAATGGCAGCAATTGGCGAATTGTCCCATATGGTTTTTAGACATCGCAAGGGCAGATGGTCAATCATTTCGCTGTTTTGATTGCACAACACAGATCTCTTTGGATGACTACCACATTGACAGTTTGAAATTGGCTGTAAAGCAAGTGATCCAGAATGAGATGAAACTGGGCAACTTTGGTCAATACGGTTAAAACTTACTTAGCAACATCCACAAAAGCCGTTAGGGCATCATTTATCCTTGTCTGCCAACCATCACCCTTTGCCTTAAAATAAGCCAAAACATCCGGTGATAAACGTATAGACACTGCCTGCTTTTTAGCTTCACCCTTACAAGCTCGTTGACGGCCATAAGCGGCCAAATCTGGAAAAACATCGCGAAGTGGTCGTGCGGTCTTCAATTCCTTCGCCGTCAAAGGAGCGTCGTCATCATGATGGGTTGGTTTACGTGTTTTCTTCATAAGCTTTCTCCTCTGACGTATTGGCCCGACGAAAACTGATAATACGGGTCCGTTTCTTACCTGGCCTTGTAAAAATAATGGTATGCAGTTCACCATCTAGTATACCAATAGCCGCATATCGCTTTTCACCATCTTCGGGACGACTGCGGTCAAGAACAACGGCTTCATGCCATGCAAAATCCCTTACCTCAGTAAAACTGAGCCCATGTTTAGCGACGTTAATCTGGTCTTTGCTTTTGTCCCATTCAAACATATTTATGTATATACATAAATTCAAGATATGTCAAGGAGCAAAACTGAAAGTGCCCAGACACAAATAAGTGTCAGGCGTTAATTTATTGATTTTCCTTATGAAATAATTGGCGGACCCGAGAAGATTCGAACTTCCGACCTCTGCCTTCGGAGAATTGCCACTTATAATACATTCAGTTAGTTAGCTCACAAAGCCGACTACAAATCTCACATATCTTTTAACGCTTACTACAGAAAATATTACACTGTAATATCTCTCAATAAGGCATGCGTTCGGTAGCCATGTCTATTTTCTTATGTGCGCTTTTCACTCAGGCTATGCACCACTTTCTCAATTGCCCGTCGCATAAACCGTTGATAGGGAATGCCAATGCGCTTAGCTTTTGAGCGCACGGCATTTAGTAATTGTTCTGGCAAGCGAAGGCTCACCGACTTATCCTTACGTCTCAATTTGAACCGCATCGGCACCATGTCTGACAAGTCATATTCGCTGAGGTCCTCGTTTGCCACGAAGGCTTCTGCGGCGGCATCAGTCTTGAATTTTCGGAACTTCTTTTTCATGGGCTTTGATCTCCTTTTTGTGCATGTAGCGAGCGCTGATGTGCCTATGAATCTGTGTACCACCAACCAAAAAGTACAATAGATAGCGACTTATGGGTGCTACGATTGATGGGTGTGCTCAAAATAGCTGCGCAAAATCGCATTAATCCTAGTCTGATAGCCACGGCCTGTTTTCTTAAAGAATTCAAGCACGTCACGATCAACGCGCATATTGAGCGTGGCTTTGGGGCGAGGCATATCAATTGTTGCCTTGTCCCAATCCACAACCATGCCCGCTTCATCGGGGTCAGAGGCGATGCTGGCCTTCAGCTGTAATTGTGTCTTGGAGGCTGACTTAGCCCAATCCGAACGGCTGGCGCCGCGCTTGCGCATAGCAGCTAGTTCTTTAGCTGTGTAGTTTACGATATGCTTTTTCTTCGTCATTTCTTGACCTCCTAAAAGATATTATTCGGCGAAATTCTCCGCGCCATGCCCACACAACCGTGTGAAACTTTCCACCTATTGTGGCCACAGATAGGAAACGATCTTCGCCCTTAGCATGAGCTGGAATATGTATTACGGGACGACCGTCAAAGATGTCGGCGGCGTCAATAAAATCCAAATCACGCTCTTTAATCGTCCATAAGCGCTTTTTTTCATCCCATTCAAACATGACTATGTATATACAAATTGACCATACAAGTCAAGCAGAACAATAATGTTGTCCATCCTCATCGCAGATGACTAGTTCTATTGTATTGAAATATAATGAGAAAAAAACTGTCGGTTAAGTGTGATGCTGATGAGGCGCTGCTAGTCGATAAGGTTAATTTTGTCGAAACGCAAATAGACCACCTTGTTGTATCTCCAAAAAAAACGAGCAAAATCTCAGACTTTTGAGAGTTTGAGATATTGAAAGTATTGTCCGCCTGAAAAAATGCGGTGCTTGTGGTAGAACCTCTCGCTCTCAGTAAAGCAATACTTTCGATACTTGAGTATTATTTAAATTTTTTTGTTCGAACGAATGCACAATATTGGTATTTATCATGTCTGCCAGTAATTTTATATATACTCCCAGTGACGATGATAGCGGCAGTCTCTCGGCCTTGCCGGACATACGCTATTGAGCAGAAAGAACGAGTATTGCCCACAGTTGATAAAGCTGCCTTTGCCATCGAACTGGTCTTCAAACACGCCGATATCGGCCAAAACCTAGCCGACGAAGAAAGACAATTGCTTCAATCCTGCATTGGTGAGATTCTCGGCGAGATCGATGTCGAAGAAAAGCGCATTATTGAGGAAGAACGCAAGGCTGCTTTAGAAGTTACCGCTCGCAGCTTCAATATGGAGGAACACAAAATGCCAATTAAACTATCCTCAGCGTGGGTCCCGTTCTTTAAATCAAATCCTGAAACAGGCATGGGCTATACAGTTTGTACGGCGGTATTGAATGATGGACGGCGATTTGAGCGCGTAGTTGTAGATTCTGGTTTCATAACCAGTATTGATGGCAACGCTCAAATTCCATTCGAAGAAGTAGAAATTTCTGATTTCATAATTACACACGATAAAACAATGCATCCTGTTAAGGGAGGCCAATGATGAATGTAGCTCTATACGCCCGCGTGTCGACAACCCGGCAGGCTGAAAACGGCCTGTCCATTCCCGATCAGCTGCGCCAGATGCGTAACTGGTGCGAACGTCACGGCCATGTCGTGGTCAAGGAATATGTTGAGCCAGGAGCAAGTGCCACTGACGACAAGCGCCCGGTATTCCAGACGATGGTCAATGATGCCCTGATGAAGCCAGCGCTTTTTGAAGCGGTCAGCCACGCAGCGCCTTCAAGTTCACTTGCATCTGGTCGATCACTACAGGAACACATCAATGCAGTCGTTAGTCGCTTCGGCAAATCTTCATCGCGTGCATCTTTATTGATGCGGGCTATTTCAACCAAGGCCTGGTTGCCGCCGCGATGGGCGTCGGCGGCTGAATAAGATGGCCTGTTCGGGAGGACTTCGATTTCTGGGGCAAGATGGTCAAAGAAACCCATTCGATTTAGGTACCCCATCGTACCGCTTTCGCCCTCTTCAAAATCGAGGCAAACCCGACGGGTTGTGCAAGCGAGTTGGTTTGCTAACGACAGAAGCCGGATAGCTGCGTCCACCATAACTTTGCATTTTGTCGGAAACACGAATTTTACTTGATAAGCCTCGGCATCGTGCGGTCCACAAGAGTTACGCAGAGCAGCTTCAAATTTTGATGCATTGACCCATCGAGCGGCAAACTGAACTATGCATTGCACGACATGAAACCTTCAAAGGTGGGCGCGTCATTATAGACAAAAAATTTCTTTTATGTGCCATCGTTTGTGCAGTGAATAAGGTTTTAGGCGACCTCCCTTACGGAATTTGAACCCGTAATTACTACCGCGAAAAATACCATTCAAATTGCAAAATCTTACAGCTGTAAGATTTTTTGCCTATTTTTTAATCACAGCGCTTTGACTAACTATTTGAAATAATTGGCGGACCCGATGAGATTCGAACTCATGACCTCTGCCTTCGGAGGGCAGCACTCTATCCAGCTGAGCTACGGGTCCATGAGGCTAACATAGGGCAGGGGGCGCTAAAAGCCAAGTTTGTAAGATTGGTTCTACGTTAGCTTAGGCTGCGGTTTGTCGACGATGCGTTAATTGTAAAAATATATCTTCTAGATCTGTTTCCTTTGTAGAAAGATCAGTGATGACAACACCATTCATTTGCACGGCTAGCAAAATTTGACCAACCCCAAGCTTGCTGGGTTGATAGGATAATGTGAGTTGGCGCGGTCCAGCTAGTTCCCAACCCAAAGGTCTTAAGCTTTCTGGTACTTCTGTGATGTCCTGATTAATGGTAATTGTAATCTGTTTATTATCGAGACGACGAAGAAGATTTTCTTTTTTATCATTTGCTACGAGTTCGCCATGATTTATGATGGCGATGCGGTCACATAATTCTTCAGCTTCTTCCAAATAGTGCGTTGTAAGGAGGACGGTCGTACCCGCCGCATTTAACATGCGAACATAACTCCACAATGATTTGCGCAATTCAACGTCCACGCCAGCGGTAGGTTCGTCTAGAACAAGAACAGGCGGATTGTGGACCATCGCTTTTGCTACCATCAAACGGCGTCGCATACCACCCGACAAGGTGCGGGCATAGGCATTAGCCTTATCCGTTAGCTCAACAGCCTCCAACAATTCATCGGTGCGGCGTTTGCTTTTGGGTACGCCATATAAGCCGGCTTGCAATTCGAGTAATTCGCGGGGCGTAAAAAAGGCATCGAGATTTAACTCCTGCGGTACGACGCCGATGGCGGCGCGTGCTTGGCGCGGTTGTCCCGCTACTTCATAACCCCAAATAGTTGCTTCGCCTGATGTTTTAATCACCAGTCCTGCGAGAATATTGATTAGCGTAGATTTACCGGCACCATTGGGTCCGAGAAGACCAAAGATACTGCCGCGCGGAATTGTGAGATCGATGCCCTTAAGCGCTTCCTTGGGGGCCATATGCCGGGAACGACGATAGGTTTTGGTCAGACGCTTTATCTCAACGGCATTGGCCGGCGGCGTAAACTGTAATTGGCGAAGAAGAGCTGTCTTGGGCATCAATATAAAATTCCAGCCTAAAGATTGATAGCTTAAAACTTGTGAAGTATCATCTTAGCAAATTATGCACTCTAAACACCAAACATTCTCGATCCAGACGACATAGGTCAGCCGAGACCTAAACTATGCAACATTTGTGCATAGCTCATGTCTTGACAGTGTCTTGGGCAAAGGTTATTCATCTATTCAATTGAGAGTCATTCTCAATTGCACAATAAAACTTCTAGCTGCTTGATGTTGAAGGGTAACTTTGGAGAAAATGATGCGTAAATATCTGCTTTTGACAGTCTTTGGCCTAGCCTTGCTGACCTCAATAGCGGCTCGAGCTGATGATTATATGCTCATCCTCAAAGACCACCAGTTTTCTCCGCTGCAGATAACCGTGCCGGCCGGTCAAAAAGTTAAGTTGATCGTGCAAAACCAAGATCCCGCACCAGCCGAATTTGAAAGCAGTGATCTAGATCGAGAAAAAGTTGTTTCAGGCAATAGCCAAATCGTCGTTTTTATCGGGCCCCTTAACGTAGGCAGCTATAGTTATTTTGACGATTTTCATCGTGAAACTACAGGCACGATAATCGCCAAATAGTTTTTATTTTTTTCAATCCTTTGCGTGTGGGAACGATCTCATGTTGTCGACTGCCATTATTATTTTTCGTGAGGCCCTCGAGATTGCCATGATACTTGGTGTCGTATTGGCAGCCACACGTGGTCTAGCCGGCAGAATGATTTGGATTATTGGCGGTCTAGCCGCAGGTTCATTGGGTGCCGGACTTGTAGCTATTTTTGCTCAAACTATTTCATCGGCGCTATCGGGGCTGGGGCAAGAATTTTTCAATGCAATAATTCTGTTCACGGCAGCATTGGTCATAGGCTGGACGGCCATCTGGATTAGAAAGAACGCTCGTGCAATGACAGCGCATCTCAAAAAAGTAGGTCAAGATGTTACAGATGGAAAATTGCCATTTTATTCGCTGTCTTTGATTATTGGACTCGCTATTCTGCGTGAAGGATCAGAGATCGTATTGTTTATCTATGGCATGGCTTTATCCGGCCAATCGGCGTCGTCAATTGTTCTCGGCAGCGCCATTGGGCTGACACTAGGTATCGTTGTCGGTGCCATGCTCTATTTTGGCCTGTTGAAAATGTCGACACGCTATATGCTCAAATTTACGAGTTGGCTGCTTGTTTTACTTGTAGCCGGGCTTGCCTCACAGGGGGTAGGCTATTTATCCGCCGCCGGTTATTTTAGCAATATGTCTTATCAAGTATGGGATACTTCTTGGTTGTTGTCGGAAGATAGCATCGTCGGCAAGTCGCTCCACTCTCTGATCGGCTACAGTGCTCGGCCAACAGCAGCGCAGTTGATCATTTATTTATCAGTATTGTTGGGACTGTTCGCTGTCATCAGCGTTACAGAGCGCACTCCTAAGAAAAAAATCATTTTTAAGGCATAAGCAATCTCTTGCGCCAGCCAGAAGAATTTACCATCATTTATGCATGAGCGAAACTGGGCGAGCAGCTGCTGTTCCCAACAACCAACGTATATATGCGGTCGGTGATATTCATGGCCGTGCCGATTTACTGATTGCTTTGATGGAGTTAATCAAGAAAGACACCGCTTCATGTGTTGGAGTGAATAAATGCGTCGTCTTTCTTGGTGACTATGTTGATCGTGGATCACAATCAAAACAGGTTATCGATTACCTTATTCATAAAATACCCCCAGAGCTCAAAGCAGTATTTCTGCGTGGCAATCATGAAGAGGCCATGCTGCTTTTTCTATCCGGAGATACGGATGCGGGGCGCGGTTGGCTACAGTTTGGTGGCGAGGAGACGCTAGTCAGCTACAACGTCAATCCTAGTCATCCCAGATCTTCTGCTGACTTAACGACGGCACGCCTAAGTCTCATAGAAAAGCTTCCCGCCCTGCACCGTGATTTTCTTATTAGCACGCAACTCTCTTTCACAGTTGGCGATTATCATTTTGTACATGCTGGTATCAAACCAGGTATACCTCTTGATGAACAGACCTCGGACGATATGCTTTGGATACGTAACGAGTTTTTATCATCGCGTGCTGATCACGGAAAAATAATCGTTCACGGCCACTCGATAAGATCCAAACCTGATATACAGCCTAATCGCATTGGAATTGATACCGGCGCGTATTCCAGTAACCATCTCACCTGTTTAATTTTGCAGAATACGCAACGTCATATTATATCGACGTGAATGGCTCTAAACATTCACGTTTATGGGCGCAATTCCGGGCATCTTGTTGCAAATCGAAATGTCTTTAGGTGAAAAGTCTTAGGGGCCAACGTATTGGTTCGGGCCCATATATTGGCTTTGAAACGATACGATCATAGGTTGTGGCAATGAAAATTGGGTGATCTGCACATTGCGCATACTGTCGATACCATTCGTTTTGGACAAAGGGCCTCCCATGACCATGGCTGCTAACGTCAATATTGAAAGGACTAAACGCATCTCGATCACCTTGGTTGAATTGCCGTGATCTCAGATTACGTAGAAGCAGCTAATGGGGTTTTAATTATTGATACAATTGAGTTTTTCTCAGTTTATCTAAAATTTGAGTGATTACTAAAAACTGTCGTTTTCATATAGTGTTAGCTGCAAGGGAAAGATGATGATTTATAGGCGATCTGAAAGTAATCAACTATTTTTTACTTTCTCAACCACCAATCCATTTTTTTGCAAAAACTAATGGAGATCGCGAGAGCTAATCGATCAGCGTACCAGAAACAGATCTACTTAGCCGCCATCATCGCTTGTGCCGTATCGCCCATACGATTGGAGAAGCCCCATTCATTATCGTACCAGCTCATAACGCGAACAAGAGTACCGTCGATCACTTTGGTTTCTCCAAGAGCAAATATGGAAGACTGCGTATCGTGATTGAAATCGCTTGATACGAGAGGTTCTCGATACGTACCAAGGATACCTTTAAGGGGGCCAGCCGCGGCAGCTTCAATAGCCTTGTTTATTTCATCCACGGTCGTCGCGCGTTTGGGGACAAATTTAAAATCGATGACCGAAACATTCGGTGTCGGAACGCGGATTGATGTACCATCTAATTTTCCATTTAGCGCCGGCAATACCTTACCGACGGCTTTAGCGGCGCCCGTTGATGTCGGGATCATATTGATAGCAGCCGCTCGCGCACGATGTAGATCGCTATGCATTGTATCGACGACGCGCTGATCTCCTGTGTAGGAATGGATCGTTGTCATAAAGCCGCGTTCGATGCCAATCGCGTTATGCAAAACATAGGCAACAGGGGCCAAACAATTTGTCGTACACGAAGCATTGGAAACGATCGTGTGGCTTGCTTTCAATTCTCCATGATTGACGCCATAGACGACCGTAATATCTTCACCCTCGGCGGGCGCGGAAATCAGAACCTTTTTGGCGCCAGCTTCCAAATGTTTGCCTGCATCGGCACGTTTTGTGAAGCGGCCTGAACACTCCATAGCAACGTCTATACCAAGCGCGTCCCAACCAAGTTTAGTCGGATCGGATACTTGTAGGCCCTTGACGCGTTTGCCATTGATGATGAGATCATTGCCTTCGGTTGTAACCGTGCCGCCAAACCTGCCATGTACAGAATCGTACTTCAGTAGATGGGCGTTGGTGGTTGCATCAGCTAGATCGTTGATGGCAATCACTTCAATATCCGAGCGGCCAGACTCGAACAAGGCGCGCAAAACAAGGCGACCGATACGGCCAAAACCATTGATCGATACACGGATAGGCATTAAAGACCTCTTGATAGCTATTAACGTTTAACTTTAGGTATTTGGTATTTTCTTTGCAATCTCTACGATTTGCAAAGCTTTTTTGCAGCTTTCACTGCAGCATCGACAGTTATGCCAAAATGCCGATAAAGCTCCTCGGCAGGTGCCGATGCGCCAAAGCCGCTCATGCCAAGAAAAGCACCATTCTCGCCTGTATAACGCTCCCAGCCCTGGCTTATGGCGGCTTCAATGGCGAGCCGTGGTCCATGACCTAGGACTGACAGGCGATAGGCTTCGGCTTGCTTTTCAAATAATGTCCAGCACGGCATCGAAACAACGGCAGCACCGATACCTTCTTTTTGTAATTGAACGCGGGCTTCAAGGGCTAGCGAAACTTCGGAGCCTGTTGCAAGTAATGTGATTTGCCGTTTTCCATCGGCTTCGACGAGAACATAGGCGCCCCGGGCGGAAAGGTTCTCACCGTTCGTACCCCTCACGGTCGGTAGAGCTTGGCGTGTGAGTGACAACAGACTTGGTGTATCGGATCTTTCTAGAGCAATTTGCCAGCATTCGGCAGTCTCAACACCATCACAAGGTCGAAAGACGTTTAAATTGGGGATCGCGCGCAGGGCCGCAAGATGTTCGACAGGTTGATGTGTGGGGCCGTCCTCGCCAAGCCCAATGCTATCATGGGTCATGACAAAGATGACGCGCTGACGCATCAGAGCGGCTAATCGAATAGCTGGCCGGCAGTAATCGGCAAATTGTAAGAACGTGCCGCCATAGGGAATGATACCGCCATGCAGGGCCATACCGTTCATGGCGGCTGCCATGCCATGTTCGCGTACGCCAAAATGGATATAACGTCCATTATAGTTACTGGCTGTTATCGGGCCAAAGTTTTTTACTTGTGTATTGTTGGAAGGCGTTAGATCCGCCGATCCACCGATCAATTCCGGCATCACGGGCAAAATGGCTTCAAGGACAGCTCCAGATGATTGCCGTGTCGCATGCTTGGGTTTCTCGGTTGCAATCTTTTGTTTTAACTGCGTAAGCGTGGCATCGAGATGCTTTGGTAATATGCCTTGAATAACGCGATCAAATTCTACGCGCTCTTTAGAATCCGCATAACGTTTCTGCCAGGCTTGGCGATCTGTCGTGCAACGTGTACCTGTTTTACGCCAGGCGGATAAAATCTCTTCAGGAATGACAAAAGGCGGATATCGCCAGCCTAGCTGCTGGCGGGCGCCGGCGATTTCCTCCGCCCCTAAGGCTGACCCATGACTATCTTTGGTGCCCTGTTTTTTAGGTGCGCCAAAACCAATAATCGTGCGGCAAGCTATGAGTGAAGGTTTATCTGTAACAGCCAAAGCTTCATGTACAGCTGTTCCGATGGCCGCAGCATCATGGCCATCGATGGCCTGCACGTGCCAGCCGTAGGCGCGAAAACGCGCTTGGACATCTTCGGTGAAAGAGAGCGACGTGGGACCATCAATCGAGATTTTGTTGTCGTCATATAAAACGATGAGGCGGCCAAGTTTAAGGTGTCCGGCAAGCGATGCCGCTTCATGACTGATACCTTCCATCAGATCGCCGTCGGAGGCAATCACGAAAGTGCGGTGATCGACGAGTTCATTGCCAAATCGGGCATTTAGTATCCGTTCGGCGAGAGCCATGCCAACAGAATTGCCAAGACCTTGGCCAAGAGGTCCTGTTGTGGTTTCGACCCCCAATTCGATATCGTGCTCGGGGTGACCTGGTGTCAAACTTCCCAATTGGCGAAAACGCTTAATTTCCTCGAGCGTCATCTTCTTATAGCCCGTTAAATAACCAAGCGCGTAGAGCAGCATTGAGCCGTGTCCGGCGGATAACACGAACCTATCGCGATCGGCCCAGGACGGATTTTCAGGATCAAAACGCAAGAAATGCGACCACAACACTGTTGCGACGTCGGCCATACCCATGGGCATACCGGGGTGCCCAACTTTTGCTCGCTCAACGGCATCCATAGAGAGCGCGCGGATGGCGTTGGCCATGGAATTATGCATCGGATCGGTGGCGGGGGTTTGTTGGGGCATGGCGGTGGCAACAGCGGTGGACATTATCTAATCCTACTTTAAGTGCAATATAGCTGCAAAATGCCGAAAATAGAGCAGGGAAGCAACCAATTAGTTATCTGAGCGAACTGGCTTCCGACTGCCGCACCTGTTGCAAAAGAAATGTGATTTTCCTTGGTTGCCATGGACTTGACTTTTGAGCGGAGAGAACATCCATGCGCCGCTCAAGACCAGCAACAAGACCTTGGTTTGTAGGAAACAATTCTGCTCTAAGGCTCTCTATTTCCTCCCGTGCCGTTTCGAGATTTGGGCTAGAGGCCAGAATATCATCAAAAAGTGTTAGAAACATATTGAGGGCCGTTTTTGCTACTGGCAAGACCCTTGGTAAATGTTTTGCGATATTGCCACTGATACATGCCGCTAAGGCTCGATTAATCTTTTTCATATCGCGGACAACAAATTTAACTGAATTATCCAGGGCTTCCATAGCTTGTGAGGGCGAGGCTAAATGCTGAGCAAAAAAATCGATAGCCACGCAATATCCTTCTATAGCCGCATATGTTGCTGGGCTAACCGGGTTTTGGCGGGCTTCTCTGAGGCATTGTGATCCCACTCGCTTCAAACCTTTGCCTAACGCCAAACTTGACCAAACGTTGAGAGGCGTCCCAATTGTTGATCTTCTGACAAACTCAAAGATCCACTGCAGCTGACGCGTATTTTCGTCATCAGGAAGTTTGCCGACGATATATTTCGCCGTATTTACAGCATCGCTTTGTATACGGTCGTCTTCAAGGAAGTGTTCAGAAATTCTTGCCACGATCTCAATGGCAGCAATTCGAAAATTGACGCGTTCTTCGACTGCCAATCGACGGGCGACAGCGCAATATATACTTGCGATAGCTTGCTGCTCTCGCGGGGAAATGGTTTCATCATAAATAGCTAAACCAACCAGCCTCCCCTGAAGTAAGTTACTTCGGGATTGTTGAAATGCTACTTCAATGGCTTCTCGATGATCCATGTTAATATCTAATATTTTAAATTGGCCGTATCCTACTTTTTTGGGAGCGTTCAGCAAAGGTTAAAATATTTCCCTTCTTATTGCCGACAGCAATTGACGCCCGCATACACAAGGCATAGTCTCATAAGACAATAGAGTCGGAGGAGCCGCCCATGCAACGCTTGAAAGACGCTCTCGAAGCGCTTGATGATATTATCTCTGATCTCGAGGACAAAGTTAGTCACGAGAATGGTGGCCGGCAGGAATTGACCAAAAAGCAAGTGGAAACGCTCAAGCTTAGCCGTACGCGTGAGGCAAATGTGTTGGCTATGGCGCAAAAGGTTGCTTCGCGCCTCGATCAGGCCATTCAACATGTCGAGCACGTACTGAGGGATTAAGCCGTCAACCAGGGGGCACTGCACATGTCAAAAATTGCTGTTACGCTTTATGGCCGCGAATATTTTGTGAATTGTGATCCAGGCGAAGAGGCCCGGTTGCAGGAAATTGTAAAACTTGTTGAAAATAAAATGCAAAAGGTAGCGGATAGAGCCGGCAATACGACTGAGGCCAGGCTTTTTATGCTCACGTGCCTTTTGCTGGCTGATGAATTTCTTGATATCCGCCGCAATACTGGCAACGCCATAAAGCAGGATGAAGATTTGCTGGTTGCTGCCGTTAACCATCTTCAGCAACGCGTCGCGCACATTGCATCTCAGGTCGGACGGGCGTAATATAGGGCCGGAAGGTTGCTGCGCGACACGATAGGCAGCTTACATCACCGGGGCCGATATTAATACTCTAGGGAGCTGTCCCTGATCAGGACCGTGGTCTTGGTTATATGGCACCCACCTGCTTAGTGCAGGCCGCGGAGATAGCAGTCCACCGGCCGAGGCGGCACCTTCCATCTAGGTAATATAATTCTGATGTCGGATGCTAAAAACCATAATCAACCTCATCTAGAAGCTCATCTGACTTCTGACGGTTCCACTTCACCGTCTGAGTCTGCTCTCCGACATCAAAAGCGCGATTTACGTCGTCATATGACGGAGCGGCGGGCCGAGGCCGTATCACAAAGTCCTAAAGCGAGTGAAGCGATACGTGAGCGATTTTTATCCGTTATTGATCTATCCGGCAAAAAGATAATTGCGGTTACCCACGCCCACGGCAGTGAAATTGATCCAGGACCGCTCTCTGAAGCCCTGCGTAAGCAAGGTTATTCGCTCTGTCTCCCGGTTACGACAGGTAAGTCGCTACCGTTGGTCTTTCACGCATATGCTCCTGGCGATCCTCTGATAACGGGAGCTCTCTCCATTCAAGAGCCTTTAGATAGGGCCTTTGTTGTTCAACCTGATATTTTGCTGGTACCACTTTTGGCCTTTGATCGACAAGGCCACAGACTTGGCTATGGTGGCGGCTATTATGATCGCACCCTTTTGGAATTGCGTCATAAGAAAACAATATTGGCTGTTGGCTTGGCCTTTGCCATGCAGGAAGTTGCCCATGTTCCCGTTACGTCACGAGATGCTAGGCTTGACTGGATTATTACCGAGAAAGAAGCAATTAGAATTACTGATCGATCTGCTTGAGCAGCGCTTTGATGCGCGCCGCGAGAATGATTATCGTATCGGCTGAACGATTGCTTTGCTTTGTTTGGCGGCGCAGTTCGTCGAGATAAAGCCGCATCTCAAATCCCGCCCACCGATGGGTTAAGTTATTTTGTAAATAAGGAAATAAATCGGCCAAAACAGTATCGATTTCGCCCGACAGATCATCACAGAGCTCGCCGACATAGCTAAAAACATTCGATAAGTCTTCCTCGGTTGCCGCTTGAAGAGCATCTTGTTCATAGGCTTCGTGACTTGCCTGCCTGCGCTCTGTTTGCAGCACAATGACGTCCTCATCACTTTGTGTTGCTGCGCTTTCGGGGTTCGAAACCGATGGGAGCTGCAAGCAGAGATCACGCACGCGATCTAATGTGTCAAATACTTGCGCCACCGGCCAACGGTAAGTTAGCCAATCATTGCCTTGATATACTTCTAATGCTTTGAGACCCATGAATTTTATACCTCACTATCAAGCAGCTTTAGTCTATCCGAATTATGGCTGCGCGTCATGCCTCGAATTACTTGCATACACCAAAAGCTTCAATTTGAGATGTTTAAACCTTTTTAATCCACCGGCCGCATCGTGGGGAATGCAATAACCTCGCGGATGCTGGGACTATCGGTCATCAGCATACCAAGTCGGTCAATACCGATACCAAGTCCACCCATGGGTGGCATACCAAAGGCCAACGCCTTAATGAAGTCTTCGTCGATTGGATGAGGTGGATCATCGGGGCCGCGTTTCTGTTCCGCTTGTTCAAGAAACCGTGCCCGTTGCTCGCGTGGATCGTTAAGCTCGCTAAAGGCATTGGCGATTTCCCAGCCATTGACATAAGTCTCAAACCTTTGCGCCACATGTGGTCTATCGGGCCAGGCTTTTGCTAGGGGCGATATTTCTTTGGGCAGGTCTATGACATGGGTAGGTTGGATCAATTGGTCTTCAATCTTTTCGGCAAAGACGACCTCAACGACTTGGCCCCAACTAATACCGGGCTCCGTTGCGATGCCAATTTTTTTGGCCTGCTCACGCGCCTTGGCTGCATTGTTGGCGGCATAGAAATCAACGCCGGTGTGCTCACGGATTAAATCTACCATGCCTTTACGTGGCCAAGGCGGGGTAAAATCCAACTCTATATCGCCGAATTTAACTTTACCTGAACCATGAAGGATCTTTGCTACGTGAAAAATGACCGACTCTGTAATCTCAATCATGGCCGTAAAATCGACATAGGCTTGATAAAGTTCCAAAGTTGAGAATTCTGGGTTATGACGCGGGCTAATGCCTTCGTTGCGAAAGCAGCGATTGATCTCAAATAACTTTTCCGAGAGACCACCTATAACGAGACGCTTTAAATGCAACTCAGGGGCGATACGTAAATAAAGCGGCATATCCAACGTATTGTGATGGGTAATAAACGGTTTTGCCAACGCACCACCAGGGATGACATGCAACATAGGCGTTTCAACTTCGAGGAATCCTCGGTCATAGAGAAACTGTCGCATCGCCGCGACCATTTTATAGCGTGCACGTAGAGTTTCCCGGGTACGTGGCGTCGCGACCAGGTCCTGTTCGCGGTGACGAAAACGCGCTTCAATATCCTTTAAGCCATGAAATTTTTCCGGCGGCTGTTCGAGCGCCTTAGCTAAAACGGAAAGCTTGACAGCGTCGACGGTTATCTCACCGCGTGGTGTGCGACGAACGGTACCTTCAACCCCGATGATGTCGCCAAAATCCAGTAGTTTGAGCAGTTCAATTCGTGTCGGTTCGGTATTTTTTAAATCATGAAATACTTGTAAGCGGTCACTATCATCGAGAATGTCAACGAACATGCCATTGTTGCGTATCGCCATGACGCGGCCTGCCACCCGCACGACTTGGGTGGTTTTTTCACCCGCTGCTAAACTGGCAAATTTTTCTTTGATGCTTAAAGCCGAATGTGTCTTATCGAATTTTGTCACATCAAATGGATTGCCATACTGCGCCGTCAGTTTTTCAAGACGCTCGGTACGGCGCGAGAGCTCATCTTCGGCTTGAGGGGCGGAGGCGATATCAGACATTGAGACGCTCGTTATGTAAAATGTTTCGGGTTACGCCATAAAAGTAGAGCACAACTTTGCCGCTGAGAGGCGTTGCTATGCATGATTGAGGGGTTATTGTGCTGGAATTCGGCGAATAAGTCGAGTTCCGGTTCAAAGAATTTCAGTCTAAGGCAATGGTCGAAAAGCATCGATGAAAGGCCATGAGAAGGGTCGACAAAGTCGATTTCGCTTTGTTGATGATTAGTCAGGCCTTTTTGCTTCAGTTGCATTCTTGGCAACAAAACGTCATCTTGGCTTTGCCTGCCTTGAGCCGATGGAAAATACGATGCGCCTGCCGAAATTCCGGTCTTTATCGTGCTTGGATTTTTACCCTTTGCTGCGTCCGTTTCTTTTTCGCCTTGAGCCTGAAAAAGCGCATGCCTTTGCCCTAAAATTTCTCAACCATGAGCGGCAGAGCGATTGCGCATCCGAAGATGACCCCATCCTAAGAACAAATGTATGTGGCATGGATTTTAGCAACCCCATAGGCCTTGCTGCCGGTTTTGATAAAAACGCCGAAGTCATCAATCAAGTGCTCAAGCTGGGATTTGGTTTTGTTGAACTCGGTGGCGTGACGCCAGAACCTCAACCAGGTAATCCAAAACCCCGGCTGTTTCGTGTCAAGAGAGCGCGCGCAGTTATCAACCGCTTGGGCTTAAATAGCGAGGGCATAGATGTTTTTGTCGCGCGCATCAAAGCTTGGCGTAACCGCTCAAATAAATGCCGCGGGCTGATCGGTGCCAATCTCGGCAAAAACAAAGACAGTTTAGACGATGCGTCCGATTATATAACGGGACTTAAAAAGGCCGCGCCTTACATGGATTATATTGCGATCAATATTTCTTCACCCAACACACCTCATTTGCGCGATCTCCAAGAACGCATGCGTCTTGATGGCTTGCTTGATCAGGTTATGTCGGCTTGGAAAATTTTGGATAGAAAGCCGCCAGTGTTTGTCAAAATTGCCCCAGATCTTACGCCGCAACAAGAGTTGGATATTGCTGAAATTGCGTTAGTAAAAGGGGTGCATGGCCTGATCATAGGTAATACAACGATTGCAAGGCCAAGCTCAATTCCGCCAAAACTAGCCCAAGAGGCAGGCGGTTTATCGGGTCTGCCTTTGTTTGAGCCTTCAACGGCCTTGCTGGGACGAATGTATAAATTAACGGGTGGAAAGATCCCTTTGATCGGCTGCGGTGGTGTCAGTTGCGGCAAAGAAGCTTATACCAAAATTCGAGCCGGGGCCTCGCTCGTACAGTTTTATACGGCGCTGATTTATAAAGGCCCTTGTGTTGTTGGGCGGATCAAGCAAGATCTAGCCAACTTGCTTCGCCGTGATGGTTTTAGTTGCGTCAATGAAGCCGTTGGAAGTGATCAGAAATAAAGGAGTTCACATGACAGTAAATATGACAGGCAATGTACCCGTCAATCATTGGCTCGTCTTTGCGCTTGCTTCGGCATTTTTTGCTGCGATGACGGCCATTTTAGGTAAGCTAGGCGTGAGTGAGATTAATTCGAACCTCGCTACACTTATTCGCACGTTTATAGTTCTTTTGATGACAGCCGGCTTCGTCACGTTTCATAACGATTGGCAGCCGGTCTCCAAGATGTCGTTATTTGGTGTAGCGGCGCTTACTCTATCAGGCTTCGCCACGGGCTTATCTTGGCTTTGTTATTATCGTGCTTTGCAATTGGGGCCTGCCTCGCGGGTAGCGCCGATCGATAAACTTAGCGTCGTGGTGGTAATCATATGTTCAGTTCTTTTTCTTAAAGAAGCCCTGACTTGGAAAGTAGCCGTGGGTGGGTGTTTAATAACGGCAGGGGCTGTGTTGATGGCGCTTTAGATAATTTGCTATGAAGTAATAACTAATTTTTTTCAGTAAAGCTCAAATGAGAAATTTATACGATTGGTTATTGAGATGCGAAATTATTACTTGCGAGATGATGGGTATACATGTGAGCCTCATGATGCTGCCACCAACAATCGACGAGTTCTTGGTCATGGATCTAGTGGGGCTAGGTACAATATTGAATCCATCAAAAGATTTACGGAAAAAAAAGAGCCCGAACCACAAAATGTTTTTGGTGGTAGAAACAATATACTGCCTGAGCGCCCTGTGCCTCCTTCTCATGTTGAGAGGGCATGGATAGAGTGGGGCTGGATCAAGGATTTAACGCAGTCCTAGTTAGTTAGATAAAGATCTCAGCAGTTCATCGTAGAGAAAGCCGTAGGTCTTCTCGCGCTATCCTTTGCAACTCTTGCGTTGCACGTGGACTTGTCAGAGCAAGCATGGATGCATTGATTGCACTTTTAAACTGTTGGTCAAAGCCTTCAATGTACGGGGCATTGACTGTGAATGAGAAAAGCCTCGCAAGAGGCTGCTCGAAGCTACGACTATAAATAGTGTAACGATTTCCGTCATGGCCATATCTAATATTAGATACTTCATCCGGTGGCGGAGGAAATTGGTCAGCCAAAGCTTGCGGATCGCCCAAAGCCTTCGCCATGCAGTTTAAAAAGAAACGTTGTTTTGCCTTATTCTCAACGCTCAGTAGTGAACTATCGCTTCCGGTAATTACATTGTGCTGCCAAAAAGCATATTGGCGTTCGACATGTGTAAAGCCGCCTACGTCAGTTTTGCTTTTAAACAGTGCCTGTGCCGCTAGAAATGATTCTCTGATAGAGTCGTCATAACCGGCTTTATTTACAATGGCCATTGGGAGTGCGGCGAGGAGAGTTTGTTCATGTCCAGGCATCACAACAAATCTTAGACCCTGATCTATGGGGCGCGCTGCATCCTTGGGGTTAGGATGCGATACAGTAAATACGTTGTGGCCATCTTCTCCTTGTGCATAGTAATTAATGACATAAGGAATTTTCGGAAGATCTGTTACCTGAGCAGTTCTATTTGCGGCGGTTATACTTGCCGATCTACCAAAGTATAGCGCTTCTAGTGTCCTCGAAAGTAGAGTGCTTTGTTCAGGTGAGAACGGGTATTGGGCAGAATCCCTGACATAAGCAACGGGCGTTACTTGATTTCCATCGTCGGCATAAATTGTATGACGACGCTGCGTGAGTATTCCATCCTCGCTAGAATTTTCCGCAACATTAATAAAGTATGTTGTTAGCCTTGTTGCTTCAGTCATAATAGCCCGCCTCTAAAAAATGTTTTTCTAACGATAACGGCGGAGAAAATATCACAGCACTATGAAAGTAAAAATGCCTATTTTCTTCAGGTTTTAACCTTCTCATAGTTAAAACGGCGAAGATTAACCATATATCTTGTTTGGCAAGGTGTTAAGCTGCCTTGGCTTTCTTTTTTGTTTCAAGCGTTAAGCCATCGTGAGAGGCATTAACGACAATTGTTTGTCCATCTATGATTTTTCCGGCCAGAATGTCTTGCGCCAGCGGATTTTGCAGTGTTCGCTGAATAACGCGTTTAAGGGGTCTTGCACCATAAACTGGGTCGTAGCCAGCCTCGGCCAGCCAGGCGAGCGCTTCTTTCGAAAGCTCGATTGTCATCTTGTGCTCAGCCAGCAGTTTCTTCAGATGATTAAGTTGGGTTTCTACAATAGCCGTCATGTTTTCGCGGCTGAGACGGCGGAAGATAAGAATTTCGTCAAGACGATTAAGAAATTCAGGCCTGAAATGGCGCCGCACAACCTCCAGCACCTGATCTTTGGTGCGCGGCAGGAGTTCTTGCCCGGCATCTTGGGCAATGATATCGGCGCCGAGATTTGACGTTAAGACAATCAGGGTGTTCTTAAAATCGATCAACCGGCCTTGGCCATCAGTTAAGCGGCCGTCATCCAGAACCTGCAAGAGAACATTGAACACATCCGGATGAGCCTTTTCAACTTCATCGAAGAGAATGACTTGATAGGGACGACGGCGAACGGCTTCCGTTAAGGCGCCGCCTTCTTCATAACCGACATAGCCAGGTGGAGCACCGATCAACCGAGCAACAGAATGCTTTTCCATATATTCAGACATATCGATGCGTTGCATAGCCCCTTCGTCGTCAAACAGGAATTCTGCCAAGGCTTTGGTCAACTCTGTTTTTCCGACACCTGTAGGGCCCAAAAATAGGAAGGATCCAATGGGCCGGTTGGGATCTTGTAAGCCAGCGCGCGCCCGGCGCACGGCATTAGCAACGGCTGTAATGGCTTCGTCTTGGCCGATGACACGGCGGCGCAGATGGTCTTCCATCTTAAGCAGCTTATCACGCTCGCCCTCAAGCATTTTATCGACGGGTATGCCTGTCCAGCGGCTGACAATCGCTGCAATATCACCTTCTTTAACAACCTCATTGAGCATCCGGTTGTTGCTTTGACCTTGAGCACTCTGCAATTTACGTTCGAGCTCTGGAATGACGACATAAGTTAATTCGCCGGCGCGCGTATATTCCCCCTTACGCTGCGACTGCTCAAGTTCAGCGCGCGCCTGCTCAAGTTGCTCTTTCAGCTTTTGCGAACTGCTCAGTTGTTCTTTTTCGGCTTTCCAACGCGAAGTAAGATCAGCCGATTGTTTTTCAAACCCGGTCAGCTCAGCATCCAGTTTTAACAAACGATCCTGCGATGCCGCATCCTGTTCTTTCTTAAGAGCTTCGCGTTCGATTTTCAGCTGAATGATTTTGCGATCAAGCTCGTCAATGGCCTCAGGTTTACTATCCACTTCCATCCGTAGCCTGGCGGCGGCTTCGTCGATGAGATCAATGGCTTTATCAGGAAGAAAACGATCCGTGATGTAGCGGTTAGAGAGCGTGGCGGCCGCCACGATTGCACTATCGGTGATCCTTACGCCGTGATGAAGTTCGTATTTTTCTTTGAGGCCACGTAAAATCGAGACTGTATCTTCGACCGAGGGTTGGCTGACAAAGACGGGTTGAAAGCGCCGCGCCAAGGCCGCGTCTTTTTCTATATACTGCCGATATTCGTCTAAAGTTGTGGCGCCGACGCAATGGAGCTCGCCCCTAGCTAGGGCAGGTTTGAGCATGTTCGATGCATCCATCGCACCTTCAGCCTTGCCAGCGCCGACCAAGACATGAAGCTCATCGATAAAGACAATGATTTCGCCAGCCGCGGAAGAGATCTCCTGCAGTACAGCCTTGAGCCGTTCTTCGAATTCGCCGCGATATTTTGCACCGGCAATGAGCGAACCAAGATCTAAGGACAGCAATCGTTTATCCTTCAAGCTTTCTGGGACATCGCCCTTAATGATCCGTTGCGCGAGGCCTTCAACAATAGCGGTCTTGCCGACACCAGGTTCTCCGATCAGAACTGGGTTATTTTTTGTGCGCCGTGCCAGAACTTGGATGGTGCGGCGGATTTCTTCGTCGCGGCCGATAACGGGATCAAGCTTTCCGTCTTTTGCGGCTTCGGTTAGATCGCGGGTGTACTTTTTAAGGGCATCGTAAGACTGCTCGGCGCCGGCACTCGTTGCTTTACGTCCGCGCCTCAATTCATTGATTGCTCTGTTTAAATTGTCAGGCGTTACTTTTGCGCCAGCTAGAATTTTTTCTACGTTTGTTCCTACCGCCATTGTGAGTGCCAACAAGAGCCGTTCGACCGTAACAAAGCTATCACCAGATTTTTTAGAAATCTCTTCAGCCGAGGCGAGCACGCGTGCAAGTTCGCTTGTCATGCGCACTTGATCGGCAGAACCTGAGGCATAAACTTTAGGTATTTTTTGTAGTTCAGTCTCGGTGGCACGAAGAGCAGCATCTGGATTGCCTCCAGCGGCGCGAATAAGGCCAGCCGCCATGCCTTCGCGATCATCAAGAAGTGCTTTAAGTAAATGCTCGGGCTGCAACGCCTGATGATGCAGGCGAAGGGCCGTCATTTGTGCAGCTTCGAGAAAGCCTTTGGAGCGTTCGGTGTAGAGATCGAGATTCATAAAAAACCCATTGTAGCTCACTTTAAACCTAAAGAAGATGTGGGTAAACTAAGGCAGATTACAAGCAAGGGCTTATCAAATCACTAATTTATCAACGAAAAACCAGAGTTCTTACCATAAAGAAATTGAAAAACATGGCCGTTAGCGAGCCCGCAGCTACGCCCAACACGGGATGGAGATAAATATAGGGTATGAGCGAAATAAGCGCCGCGTAGGTGCCGTAATTTAGCGTAAAGCCCACGGCGCAGACAATGAGGAATTTAGCCCATTGCATGCCCATATGACCGTGACGGCGGTCGCTGAAGGTAAAAACACGATTGCAAATCCATGTGGTGGTTGCGCCGAGCAGGAACGAAAACACGCGCCCCAAATAAGGGCCCATACCGAGAAAGACCATGCAGAATTTGAGGACAGAAATATCGACGATAAACCCGAGTGTGCCGACGATACCGAATTTAAGAAATTGTTTGATCAGAAGGCGATGTTTCTTGAGAAGTGCCTTCATTGCGGCGGTTCTCCAGCGTTACCGGCATTGGGGGCAGGGATATTGAGATAACGCATCCGCTTCATTTCACGTCTGCCGCGCGTGACGGTATCAAGCACGAGCCCGCAGGTCAGACTGAGAAAAGAAACAATCATCAAGCCCATCGATAAAACGGCCGTAGGTAAACGCGGCACGAGGCCGGTATGTAGATATTCAATAATAATAGGTGAGATTAAGGCAATTGAAACGACAGCAAGTGCCGCCGAAACCAGTGAGAAAAATTGCATGGGGCGCTCTTCTTTCACCAATACGATAATTGTCCATAAGATACGGAACCCATCGCGGAAAGTGCTGAGCTTGCTCATAGAGCCCAATGGACGCTCTTTATAAGGTATTTGGATTTCGGCTGTCGGCATGCGTAGTTCTAACGCATGCACGGTAAGCTCGGTTTCGGTTTCAAATCCAGCCGATAAGGCAGGAAATGATTTTACAAAGCGCCTTGACATCACACGATAGCCCGAAAGCATATCTGTAAAGCGATTGCCAAAAATCCAGGCGACCATGCCGGTCAATAACCAGTTACCGAAACGATGTCCGGGTCGATAGGCTTTTTCTATCGTCGTAATACGCGAGCCATTGACCATATCCAACGGACCGTTAAGTAAAGCTTGAACCATTTTTGGTGCTGAGGCGGCATCATAAGTATCATCGCCATCAACTAAGACATATATGTCAGCCTCAATATCGGAAAACATCCTTCGCACGACGTTGCCTTTTCCCTGCAAAAGCTCGGTGCGTACAATAGCGCTGGCGGCGCGGGCAACCTCAGCCGTGCGATCTTGGGAGTTATTATCGTAGACGTAGATCATTGCCTGGGGCAAAGCCCGCCTGAAGTCCGCCACAACTTTGGGAATAGCAGCTTCTTCGTTATAGCAGGGGATCATCACAGCGATACTGGTCATTGATCTCTCGATTTATGAACGACGTTGCATAAGGCTAGTTCCGTATCATCATAAAGACGATCCTTCACCGTTTGGCAAGCTTGAGGTGCCAGGGCGAGCTTAAAATAACTTAAGGCGTCTTCGGCTATATTTTTCTGATCGGGGGGAATGAGCATCATAAAGCGGCCGTGATGGGCTTCAACGCGGTCACGGATTATTTGATTAATGCCTTTGTTCTCATGGGGGCCGGTGAAATTGCTTTCGATGCGGACAAAAGGAATATCGGGTGGAAAAGCGGGTATGACGTGGCCATAGGGCTCATAGCCTGCCATCAGGATCATAAGATTGGAGGTATCGGAAAGGGAGGGAACTTTAACTTCCACAAAATGATCAAGCCAGGAAGTGCGGCGATGCCAATTACCCGGTTGTACGGACGCAGCAATGATAAGAAGTAACACGACGGCTAAAATAGCACGGCTTTTGATTTTTACAGGTAACAGGTCGATAGCCATGACAATCAACAGCGGTGTTAACATCTCAAGCGGAAGTGCATAGCGATAGATACTAAACATCCATAACCACACAATGTAAGAAAGAATGCCGACCCACAACAAGTAACGTGCGGCAAAGGGTGTAGCAAACGTCTCTGTCCGTCTTTTCATAAAACTAAAGATAAGACGCAGCAAAAAGGCCAAAGGCAGAAGTGTATATAAAATAGGAATTCGCCAATCACGCCATGCGATTTCACCGACGCGCATCGGATATTTCGCAAATATATATGGAAAAATCAGCCGATCGATGCCGCCTGACAAAAACTGCGTATCGCGAGCACTGGTGAGGGGGGCGAGAGGTGATTTAAAATAATCGTTGAAGTAGGGAAACAAAGGACTGCCAAAATGCGTTTGAAGATACCACATCCAGTAGCCAAGGGTCATCATGGTTCCAGCTAGAACGCCGATACCAAAGGCAATGCAGATGAAAAGTCGGCGCACGTGCGGTCCTGGGACGAATAAAAGTGCAAAACAAAGGCCTATGCAAAAAACAACGCTGGGTAACTTTAAACCCATCATAAGACCGGCAGGAAGGCCGCAAACGAGCGCTATGATCAGTGCGTGCTGTACACGGGCGTTCATCAGCGTTGGATGGAGCCAGAGAACCAGTAAGGCTGAGATAAACAATCCGAGGCTTGTGACGTTATCATAAAATGTGGTGCCAATTTGGGCGATGCCGCCGCCGCCGAGCATTCCAAGTGCTGCCAATAAGGCGCAGGCGATAACTTTATATTGCGGCGGCGTGATTTTTAGACTTGCAAAACTCAACATAAAAAGGAGAACAAAATTCAGTCCTTGAATGGAGCCAAGTATAAAGCCGGCAACTCTGGCGGATACATGCGTGGCGAGAAGATAAAACGGAACATCAAGGAGGGGATTATAAAAATAAGGGGTCTGCGAAGGCAGGAGATCAAAGCCGTAGCGTCCGCTTAAAAAGGCGTAAGCGTTATACCAGTGATAATTGCGTAGATCCCAATTAGCGTCTTGTCCTAGAAATAAAGCCAAGGCCCCAAATGCGAATGGCATGAGGCAAAGAAATAGAAAAACGAAGCGGCGCAAACGCCCATCTTTTCCGGGGTGCGGCAATAAATAAATTTCGTCCATTTGGGGTGAATTAAAAGATTACGGCTGATGCGGCATTAGTTGGGGCGTCAAATCTTCTTGCTGCGTAGGAGCTAAGATCGCGGGTCCGGAATTAGGAGTAGAATTAGGTACAACGGCCGGCGCATATTCCATCACAGGTGGTGCCATCAACACAAACATAGGCATATGTTGGTGGATGCTTTGGTCGAGATTATGATCAAGTTCACGCATCAAACCTTCAAGCATGGATATATAAGCGTTTTGTCGCTCAGCGTCGGTTGGATTTTCTGGAAGCGTTACGCCATAAGTTGCTTCGGCGGCAGCATAGGCTGCAATACCGTTCGATGTTCGAGCATCGATGACAACATTAGCACGCGCTGTATAGCGCGTGGCTTGTTGACGTTTGAACCAGCCATTGAAACCATGCTCCGTCGGCAGGACGTCAGCAGTGACGCTGGCATCCTTTATGATAACCGCGACCTTACCGCTGGCTCCTACAGCCTGTAAGCGTGAGGCAACCCAGCTATTGATGGTTTCGGCAACCGTCGGATGAAACATGAAGCCAACAAAAGGCGGATGTGTAGGTTCATTACCAGAAGGATCAAGAACATCGATGCTTTGGACATCAAGATTGATTTTGCCAAGTTGTGCATAATCGAGTTGCAGCGGCATAGCCGGTTGTTGATTGGCGCATGCAACCAGGCCGGACACTAGGACTAAGGCCAGAACAATTTTTTTCATACACCCTTTATTAGGCGTGCCCCGAGTTCTTGTAAAGGCGAATGCTCAACGGTGGCTGGGGCTAACATTTCCAATGCTAATTCTATAAAGTGACGCTAAGCTCATCTTCCCCCCATTTTAAAACTTTACAGCATCCCCATGCGATTAAATATACAGAAATTTTTCTCAGCTATTTTTGCGCCACCATTTCGTTCTCTGCCGCTTGTTGTCTGGTTATATTATGTTTGGTGTTTTCTGGCCCACCCCGGTAGCCAAATTCTGCTCGGCAATCTTCCTGATGCCGATGATTATATGTATCTGGCGCAAATTTCAGATTGGCTCAATGGCCAGAGCTGGTTCGATATTGTGCAGCATCGGCTCAATCCCCCCGATGGTGTGGCAATAGACTTTTCACGCTTGACACAAATCCCGATGGCGATATTGGTACTATTGCTGCGTCCGCTTCTTGGTCTTACGGCGGCAAGCCTTGTCATGGCGGCAATTCTTCCGCCGCTATGGCTTGCTTTACTTTTTCTTGCCTTGCGATGGACCGCCGAAACTTTTCAATCCAAAAACTGGGCACGCGTAACATCGTTTATCGCTCTTTTTGCAACCTATCTTATTTATCAATTTTCGCCCGGTCATATTGATCATCATGGGCTGACAGCTTTATTGGTAACAGTTGCCTTCGGTTTCACGATGCGCATGATCCGACAGCCGGACTTAAGCAAGTGGGCTGTGGGTGCCGGGTTTTTTCTGGCCCTCGCTTTGGCGGTCGCCCTAGAAATTTTACCGTGGTTGATTGTTATCGTTTCTTGGGTTGGCGTTTGGGCTATGCAAAAAGGCCATAAGGCGGCGCGCGCTGGTGCTGTGTTAAGTCTCAGCCTTTTTCTATCGAGCTTTCTATTTTTGATCATCACGAAAGCACCCCATCATTGGTTTGACATCGACACGATGGCCTACTCGGCGGTCTACGTCGTGTTTACCAGCCTCATAGCTTTGTGTTTTGCCGGACTTGCATTCGCCGAGCGTACACGGGTAGCCTTGCGGTATGTAATCGGCGTGCTCTCCGCTGCGGTCTCGGGATTAATATTTTTGAGTTATTTTCCGGAGCTTGTTGGCGGACCCTATGGCGGCGTCAATCCGGAGTTAGCTAAATTGATGTTCGATAGCATCACCGAGGCCATGCCGATTGCCAAATCGGCAACATCCGCGATTGAAGTATTTCTTCGCCTGGTTTGGCCGGTGATGGCTTTTGCTGTGAGCGTGTATTTTTTCCGTCGCGCTAAGAAAGATGAGCGGTGGTTATGGGGGCTACTCCTCTATTCTCTGACCGCCGCTATTTTGCTCGCCACATTCTATCAAATCCGCTGCATGGTTTTCGCTCAATTATTTTCAGTTCTTGCCATGTCTGCAGCCCTGCAACGAGCCATGATTTGGCTCGGCAAAAACTGTCCTATTCGGGCGCTTGCGTTCATGCAGCTGGGGCTGCTTTTGGTTATTGCGCCCTTGCCGATGCTCATATTTCCAGCCCTGGTCGATAATCGGCCTTTCAATACCGGCATGCTGATGTTTCCTGTGGTTAAAGCGAGCGAAGAATGCGACATGAGGAGTTTGATCCAAGCTCTTGATAAACAGTCACTTAATACCACCCATCTCATGCCAATTATGAACGAAATGGATTCAGGTTCTGAGCTGCTCTTTCGCACGCCTTATAGCGTTTTGGGGGCGCCCTATCATACTAATGTCGGCGGAAATTTAGATTCGGCCCATTTTTTTACATCGGCAGATCCGATCGAAGCTCGAGACATCATGCAGCGCCGTAAGGCTGGGCTGGTCGTGATCTGCCGTGCTGAAGCCGCCTTTTATGTCAATCCTCAAGGCAAAAGTTTTGCTCAGCGCCTCGTTGACGGTGAGGTGCCGCATTGGCTGAATAAAGTTGATTATCCCGGTGAGCGTGATTTTTTACTCTTCGAATTAAATACGCCATCTAAAGGAGGTGCTTAGTCATGGCCAAATTTTTGTCATCATTCATGAAGAAGATCCATTCCTTAGAACAGATTTAGATTGTAGGACCACACTATGACGATGTTCCAAGCGATTATGATTGCTCTTGTACAAGGCGTAACAGAACTCTTTCCTGTTAGCAGCCTGGGTCATGCCGTTGTTTTGCCAGCGCTCCTCGGCTGGTCTATCGATCAAAAGTCCCCGGAGTTTTTACCGTTTATTGTCGTGCTGCATTTCGGTACCTCTTTAGCGCTGCTTAGTTATTTTTGGCGTGACTGGCTGAATTTTGCCCGTGCGGTCATAAGCGGCGGCGGCGCAAAGTCTTTGGCGGAGCGCAAAATATTCTATCTTATCGTTATCGCAACGCTTCCCGGCGTTGTTATCGGCTACACCTTCGAACATATGGTGCGCAATTTCTTTGGCTCGCCCAGGCTGGCGGCAATTTTTCTCATTCTCAACGGTGTCATGCTATTTTTGGGGGAGCGTATCAAGCGCAGCGGTACCAAGACCCTTGATAAGATAGGTTGGAAGGCGGCGCTTGCTATCGGCTCTTGTCAGGCGCTTGCCTTGGTTCCGGGCATTTCTCGCTCGGGGGCAACGATTATTGGCGGTATTTTATCTGGCCTCAAACATCACGAGGCCGCGCGTTTTTCCTTTCTGCTTTCGACGCCGATAATCATCGGAGCTACTCTTCTCGAAGTTCCAAAACTTCTTCATGCAACCCCTGATCAAGCTTTTCATTTAACGACAATAGTTATGGGGGGCGTAATTGCCGGTATAACGGCTTGGCTTAGTATATTTGCTCTTATGCGTTATTTTAAAACTCATGAGGTTGAGGCCCTTGATCCCTTCGCTTGGTATTGTTGGGCTTTTGGTGTCCTGGCGCTGATTAGTATGTGGTGAAATCCAGCATTTACTTAGTCTGATTTTCTTCTCTTGTTCCGCTTTGTTTTTGCTATAATCGCTCTGGGAGGTTGGCGGTGGACGGATCCCGTGCCAACCCGGCCAGGTCCGGAAGGAAGCAACCGTAACACTTTCGATCCGGGTCGCCGTTCAATCTCCCACCTGAATTATTGTAACCACTTTTAGCAGGTATTATTTTGAGTGAACTTTTTGCCAGAATTTCAGCTACCTTGAACGCCGCGGACGCGGATGGTGAAAGCAAAAACGCCGATGGTATCCCCATTGCCGAGAGAGGCCATTTGCCGTCACAAGAACCGAAGGCCTCGCAAACACCCCCCGGCTATCGTGTTCTGGCGCGCAAATATAGGCCAACGACATTTGCCCAGCTTATTGGCCAAAATGCCATGATGCGCACGTTGACGAATGCCATCACGACCGGCCGTTTGCCGCAGGCGTGGATGCTCACGGGTGTGCGCGGCATCGGTAAAACAACGACAGCGCGCATCATTGCGCGGGCCCTTAACTGCACGGGTCCGGACGGCAAGGGAGGGCCGACTATCGAGCCCTGTGGTCACTGCGATGCTTGCCGTATGATTGCCGAAGATCGGCATGTCGATGTCCTGGAAATGGACGCTGCCTCACACACCTCAGTCGATGACATTCGCGATATTATAGAGGGCGTTCGCTATGGTCCTGTGTCGGCACGCTACAAGATCTACATCCTTGATGAAGTCCATATGCTTTCCAAGAACGCTTTCAATGCGCTATTGAAGACATTGGAAGAACCTCCGCCACACACCAAATTTATTTTTGCGACCACCGAAATTCGCAAAGTACCGGTAACGGTATTGTCACGTTGTCAACGGTTTGATCTGAGGCGCATCGACAGCCTCACCTTGGCAAAGCACTTTACCGAGGTAGCTGCGCTTGAAAAAGTAAGTGTCGAGCCCGAAGCCATCAAGCTATTGGCCAACGCTGCCGATGGTTCAGTGCGCGATGGTTTAAGTCTTCTCGACCAAGCCATAGCTCGCGGCAATGGCAAGGTAATCGCGGTAGATGTTAAGGACATGCTGGGTCTTGCCGATCGCGTCCACAGTTTATCGCTGTGTCGTGAACTCATGCGCGGCGAAATGAAGGCGGCGCTCGCTACGCTTGCGACTATGCAACAGGCGGGATCGGACCCGCTGCAGATTTTGCACGATATGTGTGATTTGGTGCATTTATTGACGCGAGCGCAGATTGTTTCTGATTTTGCGCAAGACCCTAGTTTGCCTGAATATGATAGGCAGTTACTGTCTGAACTATCTGATGTCAAAGTTCCTGCCTTGGCGCGCGCCTGGCAAATTTTACTTAAGGGCGTCAATGAAGTGCAAAATGCCACTCATCCGGGCCAAGCTGCGGAAATGGTGTTCATCCGCTTGGCCTATGCGGCCGAGTTGCCACCGCCCGCCGATCTCATCAGGCAATTGCGCGAGACAATAAATGCAAATCCCGCTACCGACAAAGCTAACGTGCCGGTTGGCAATAGCCCTCCAGCAGGGCGGGCACGGATGGGCAGTACTGTGGGCAATGTCGGCACGAGTGTGGCCCATGCCGTTGCCAGGCAAAGTGTGCCTCAAGATATTCCCCAGGCTCTTGTGCAGTCCGATGTGGTTGCGCTTAAGGTGCCAACAAACTTCAAAGAGCTCGTGGCGCTGTTTAATGAAAATCGTGAAGGTGCCTTACATGCACAACTCTATAGCAATGTTCATCCGGTGCGGTGCGAGCTGGGCCTACTTGAAATCCGTGTAGGGCCAAATGCACCGACTAATCTCGCGGCGCGGTTGTCGCAGTGTTTGAGCCAATGGACAGCCCAGCGCTGGATGGTGTCTATTTCTGATAACCCTGGTGCGCCTACATTGGCGGAGCAGGATCGTGTTAGGGAACAAAAACGTCAGCAAAAAGCAAATGAGCATCCCTTGATGCAGGCGGTTCTAACTTCTTTTCCAAAGGCAAAGCTGTTGTCTCTCAAACAAAGAACAGTTGCGCCATTAATCGTCCCAAGCGATGATGCTGCATCGGCGCAAGCGGATACAGCTTTACAAACAAACGATTTCGAGGAAGAGACATGAATATTGCTGGCATGATGAAACAAGTCCAGGAAATGCAAGCCAAGATGGCGGAGATGCAAACGCGTTTGGCTGATTCTGAAGTGATCGGCCAATCGGGTGGTGGCATGGTCGTAGCTACGATGAACGGCAAGGGCGAAATGAAAAAGATAAAGATCGATCCCAAGCTAGCTGACCCGGCTGAGATCGAAGTGCTTGAAGACTTAATCGTTGCTGCTTGCAATGACGCCAAGGCTAAAGCGGAATCATACGTGGCATCGGAGACGGAAAAAATGATGGGTGGCGTCAAGCTGCCCCCCGGCATTAAATTACCGTTCTAGATTTTCGTGTCGATCTCCCCACTCGATCAACTTCTCAATCTGCTGGCTAAGCTTCCTGGCCTTGGGCCGCGCTCAGGCCGGCGCATGGTCTTGCATCTTCTTAAGCGCCGCGAGGCCTTGATGTTACCGTTGATTGAGGCGATGACAGCAGCCGTCCATCAGGTTCAGAGCTGTTCCATTTGTGGAAATCTGGGCGGCAACGACCCGTGTGAAATCTGCTCAGATCCGTTGCGCGATCGCACGACTATTTGCCTCGTCGAAGACGTTGCTGACCTTTGGGCCTTGGAACGTAGCCACGCCTTTCGCGGCCTTTATCATGTTTTGGGTGGTACTTTATCGGCACTTGAGGGCGTGAGGCCGACCGATTTGCGTATTGATCAGCTGATTGATCGCTTAAAGGAGGGGTCTGTCAAAGAGGTCATTCTCGCTCTTAATGCCACTGTCGAAGGCCAGACGACGGCACATTATGTTGCTGAAAGATTAGCCCCATCTGCCGTGGCAATTACGAAACTTGCTCATGGTTTGCCGGTCGGTGGTGAGCTTGATTATCTGGACGATGGAACCCTGACAGCGGCTCTTAATGCCAGGCGTAAGTCAGCCTGAGCATGTAATTTTCTTATCGAAAACCATTTTCACGGGACTTTAACTATCGCTGCTTGACAATCGCTGCATTGCAGTACAGTTGAGAATGAAAAATGTTATGGCGTAGGGCTGCATGAGTCGCAGCCCCAAGCGTCGGCATAGACGATCAGGAGCTCGTTTAACGTGAACATAGGTCTGGTAGTTAACGCTCGCGGCAAGATGTGCTTGGTGCACGACGAATCCTTCGAGGCCACCCCTCTTTGGGTCGGCTATCATATTGATAAGAAACAACTTGAGATCATTTTTGACACCGGCATAACCTTTCCCATTGAATGGGAGGCAACCGACGAAATGCATAACTACTTGCTAAAAATTAACAAAATACTCATCATAAGAATGGAGAATAAGAAACCAGTAGAAGGTTATGACACCAGCTTTTTACGTCTTCAGGACGGCAGGACAATTAACTGAGGAAACTTTTTATAACCCAAGATGAGCCTATGAACTCGAATTCTGACGATAACGATAGCAATAAAGCGACGGGTAAAGGCACCGGCGGAAAGGGCTCGAGTTCTGGCGGCGGACCTACAGGCCATAAAACGCCGCCCCCGATGTCTTCGGCCTTCTTTGAAGTCATGAAGGAGAAGGGCGTCTCCGCTGAACAAATCGCAAAAATAATCACCGACTGGGCTCATCATCAAGGCTCCCAACTCACGGAACGGATCAAGCAGTTCATTGAGGGAATTCAGAAAGCCACAGATCCCGTCTCGCGGGCTTCCGCCAACTTGATTATATCTTTTTCTAATCTGGGCTTTGCCGTGGTGTCTAATCTGCTCTCATATATGACAGCAGAAATGGCAGCGGAATATGAACATAGCCTACGCACGTCTCAAACGACAAAGCCTCAACTTAGTCGCACCTAATACGAAGTCGAGAGTTGGGCAATAATTTTCGTAACCTTAGCCGGTCAATATTTTGTCGCGACGCACTTCATTGCGCTGTGTGTAGATTGAATTGGGACGGATTTGCTGCGCGATTGTGTGGCCGATGACGCAAGCCAGCATAAGTGGCAAAATAACTTCATAACTTAATGTCATTTCAAAGATCATAAGAATGCACATCAGCGGCGCATAAGTAATTGAAGCCAAAAAAGCACCCATGCCGACCATGATGTAGCCCGATATATTGGTATCCGATAGGGGCGATATGTCGACCAATATATGACCATAGAGAGCACCTATGGCCGCGCCAACGAAGAGTGTCGGCGTGAAGACACCGCCGACGGCGCCGGATCCTGAACATAAGGCTGTCGCAAGGACTTTGAGAACAAGGATTATCAACAAGGCTTGCCACGTCCACGACGTATGAAGAATAGAATTGACGACGCTATAGCCATTGCCCCAGACATTGGGTTCCCAAACTGAGATAAAACCAACCCCCAATCCGCCAAGGGCCATGTTTACAACAAGCCCACCCGAATAGCGGATAAAGGCGGCGCGCGATATATCGAGTATCCAGCGAAACAAAGGGGCAGCAAAGCCGCAAACAATGCCAAGTCCTGCATAGGCAAAGACTTCCCATCCGGCAATCAAGTTAAAGGTCGGCATTTTGTAAACCGCCGTCAACCCAAAAAACCAACGCGTCAAGATATTAGCAATAACAGAAGCCACAATCAGAGGGCCCAGCACGGCCTTTGACAATGTGCCCATGGCGATCTCAACCACGAAGATAGAACCGGCAATCGGCGCATTATAAGCAGATGTGATGCCGGCCGTGGCCCCACAGGCCACCAACAAACGCAAATCGTCACGTTTAAGTTTAAGAAATCGTCCCAAAGACGACCCGACCATAGCGGCAAGTTGCACCATAGGTCCTTCGCGACCGATGGAGGCGCCACTGCCGATTGAAAATAAGGATGAAATAGTTTTAATCATGGTTTGACGAAAACTAATAACGCCATCACCAATCGTAATAGCTTCAAGATAATCGTCAGCACCGCGGCGTGGCACCCAGTCGAGACCGAATTTCAATAGAGCGCCGGCCAAAGCACCACCAATCATGGGTATCAATAACCTGCCCCACCAGGGCAATTCTTTGGCGATGGCAACCATGCCACCTGCATTTCTATCAAATTGATGTTCAATAAAGATGAATGCCGAACGGAAAAGTAAAGCGGCAAAGCCTCCGCCCACCCCGATCAAGGCCGCTAAGAGGAGCAGTAAAACATAATTGTCATGAAGACGAAAACGCATCGGTAAATTGAAATGCAAAAGTGATTTGGACATTGTGATGTGACTTTATGTTTTTATGTTCTTCTTGATAGGTGCAGTGAGTTATTTTATCAGCTCGGTAAGTTTGGTGACGGACAGGCGGGTGTGTCAAATTTTGAGGTACATGACGAGCACTATAGGCCCCGATTGGTGCGACCTCAAACGCTCTTCCTCTACATTAATCTTAGGCTATTTTGTTTAGATAGAAGTTCTAGTTGGGGAAGCCGAAGAAGATATGCGCAGGAGCCCAATCTTCATGAATGCATTTATTGCCACAAAACCGCCGACTCGTGGATCCTTCCGCAACAACCCAGCAGAGGGTGTCCTTACTTCGCTTCAGATTGCTTTGTTTACCCCTGATCCCCCGTAACACATGGTCGCTGTTTATTGTATCATTCGACAGGCATTACCGACCATTTATTCGTGTTAGGGAATCTACTAATAAGCTGAGTTAGTAGCTAAATATTATGGTGCGCCGGAAGGGACAGCTCTGAAGTGACCCCCGAAAGTTGGACACAACTTCGGGGATTTTCATGTCTAAATACACGGACGAGTTCAAATTATCATTAGTAGAACGCTATTTAACGGGAGCCAAAGGGATTCAAGCTCTGGCCGAAGAGTACGGCATAATGCATAGTAACTTGCGGCGGTGGGCCGCCATCTATCGCGTCCAGGGCGTCGACGGATTGAAGAAGAGGAAGTCGGTATATTACAGTGGTGAGTTCAAACTTTCGGTCTTAAAACACATGTGGGCACAGAAGCTGTCCTATGAAGCGACGGCGGTAGCGTTCAATATCCGCAACCCTGGAAGCCTGGCCGGTTGGGTAAAGTTATATCGAAGCGGAGGCGTAGAAGCTCTCCAGCCCGGTCGGAAAGGGAGACCTAAATCAATGTCAGCCTGCGAGACGACACGGCATTTAAGTCTGCTATAAGAACCGGCCTAAAAAGCCCACAACTAGGGTGACAAAAAGTTTGGGCGGCAATTTGGGCGGCAAAAATCGATTTTGCTTTCCATCTACAAAGTCTAACTATATGATTTTACTTGGTAAGCCCCTATAGCTCAGCTGGTAGAGCAACTGATTTGTAATCAGTAGGTCGGGAGTTCGAATCTCTCTGGGGGCACCACTGTCGTCATAGAAGGTTTCCAACTATTCCCAGCCAATCAGATAGCATGAGTTAGCGTTCTAATCTTGCTACGCATTTCTTGATTTGAGGCGACTGCGTCTAACGACTATCAGGGTGCGTTTTTAGTGAGGCTTAGGAAAGTCCCAATACTGAGGCTTCATAGGAGTGTCTCGGGGTTTAGTACCAGCTGGTTCTTGTTGAGGCCGACTATTCTCAGTGTTAGCAGTCTGCGGTG
>JABDFY010000021.1 GCA_013286365.1 Alphaproteobacteria bacterium | reverse complement strand
CACCCCGCGATCCTTGGCCCTTGGGTGAGATCCATCGCCAACGCATGATGGCTGCTTCTTCGGGAGCCGATGAGATACTTGAGAATGCAAAAATATTTGATAGCGTTGAAACAGCTATAGCCGACTTAAACTATATATACGCCACAACGTCGCGTTCGCATGATATGACCAACCGCATCTTAACGCCGCAAGCGGCCATCCCCGATATGGTTTCACGTCTACAACAGGACCAAAATATTGGCGTTCTCTTCGGTCGTGAACGCACGGGCCTCGTTAACGAACATATTGTTTTAGCGAACGCGAAAATTACTATACCCCTTAACCCCGAATTTGCTTCGCTAAACCTTGCCCAAGCCGTTTTATTAATCGGCTACGAGTGGTATCAAGCCAATGATCAGACACCTAGCAATCAATTACATGTTGGGAGCAGCAAACCTGCGACGCGTGAAGAGTATTTGAATTTTTTTAATCGCTTAGAGAAAGAGTTAGACGAATGCGGATTTTTTGTCGCTGAAAACATGCGCCCCACAATGACACGAAGCTTACAGAACATGTTACAGCGAGCAGAAATGACCGAACAAGAAATTCGTACTTGGCACGGCGTAATTTCGGCGCTCATTACCGGCCCCAAGCGCAGTGCTCATAAGATGAAAGGAAGTGGTACGCCATGACAGCCAGTCCATTATTCAACCCACCACATTTATCTGTTACACAAGAAAACGATGTTATCCAGGTCTTTTTGCGCGAGTGCACTGTTGAGCTTAACGTCGGAATCTATCCAGCAGAGAGAACTAAGCCCCAGCCGGTTATAATTAGCATTGAAGTCGAGGCTGCCCTGCCCCATCACTACCAGGATCCCAACGAAAGCAAACTTGATAGGGTCATTAATTACGAACGATTTTATGACTTTATCTGTAATGAACTGCCACGCCTTGGGCATATCCCCCTGTTAGAGAGCGTTGCTGAGCAAATTATCAATTTCTGTTTCGCCGAACCGCGTATCTATAAAGTGCGGGTCCGCCTCGAAAAACCAGAGATATTCCCAAGGATTGCAGGTGCCGGCATCGAAATTTCTCGCGTGCGGCGCACGAAATGAACAAATGGGTGTTGGTAACGGGTGCTGCCAAACGCATAGGCCGGGCCACGGCGCTTGGTTTAGCAAAATCGGACTGGAATGTCGTCATCCACTACAATCGCTCCCAAGCCGCAGCCATGAAACTGGCCGACGAAATCAAATCGCTTGGCAGAAAAGTCCTTTTGGCAGAAATAGATCTCCTCAATCTAAAACTGGTTCAGAATCTAATCCCATCCCTCAATGCAGAGATCGGTCCTCTCTCGGCCCTAGTCAACAACGCCAGTCTGTTTGAACTCGACGAGAACGATCCTGATGGCAGCGAACATATGACAATCAATGCCGAAGCGCCGCGACTGTTAAGTGAAGTTTTTTGCCAACAAATTTCGACTGAGAATACAGGCGTTATTGTAAATCTTCTCGATAGCTGCACCCCGAGCAAGGGCTTCCATGCCTACATCCGCAGCAAACAAGCCTTAAAGGCCCAGACCCTCAAAATGGCTCTCCAGTGTGGGCCGAAGGTACGCATTAACGGTGTAGCCCCTGGACCCGTCTTTCCAGGCCTGCGCGAGTCTGTCGCACATTTCGAAAGCTTATATCTATCGACGCCATTGCGCGCTCAAGTGAAGCCGGAAAATATTACGGCAACCATAAGTTTTCTCATCGAAAATTCATCAATCACAGGTGAAATAATTCATACCGATAGCGGCGCTCACTTGTTACATAGGGCATAAGAATTTTTGAATTTTAATGTTTTACGTCTTGACTAGTTAATATCCCTATTGCAGCGGAGTGGCATTTGTTCACAGCGCTAGCCTAAAAATCGCTAGAAGTGGCCAAAAACAGAACAAAGAATGGCATTTTGTGTGCAAACACAGAAAAGCTTTGAGTTTTTTCAATTAGTTATATTCACTTGCCTGTTTTTTAAGCAAAGCTATAAATTTCCTGCTTTGACACGGTAAAGTGACCATTTTGACCACTTTACTGACAGATTTATCCACAGATTTCGGGGATAATATAATTAAGGAAAGCGCTTGAGAATTCACCCAGAAACCCATGAATGAAAATCTTCGACAAACGCCTGTTACGAAACCGCTACGTCAAGGCCGCACGGGTTTTGAAAATGGCGCAAGTTATCTGCGCGAACAAATAAAAACGCTTCCTGCCTCGCCAGGCGTTTACCGGATGCTGGCTGAGGACGGATCGGTACTTTATGTCGGTAAAGCAAAAATCCTCAAAAAGCGTGTTGCCTCTTACACCCAACGTACACGGCTGCCCAATCGCCTGCAACGCATGGTCGCCCAGACACGAGGCCTTGAAATAGTAACGACTTTGACTGAAGCCGAGGCTCTCTTGCTCGAGGCCAATTTTATCCAACGCTTTATGCCACCCTTCAACGTGCTGCTACGTGACGACAAAAGTTACCCCTATATTCTCATCACACGCGATCACGAATTCCCACAACTTTTAAAGCATCGTGGCAGTAAAACCAGGAAAGGTTGGTATTTCGGACCCTTCGCATCGGCTGGCGCTGTAAATGAAACACTCACTCTGCTCCAACGCGGATTTTTGCTGCGCAATTGCTCTGATAGTTTTTTTGCCCATCGCACACGCCCATGCCTGCAATACCATATCAAGCGCTGTACAGCCCCTTGTGTCGGTAAAGTCAGCGCCACCGAATATGCAAAACAAGTGACGGATACTTGCGCATTCTTGAAAGGAAAGAACAACGAAATCCAACAAAGCTATGCACGCGCTATGAAACAGGCCAGCGATTCAATGGATTTTGAAACTGCAGCACTAATGCGCGACCGCATACGCGTCTTGACCAGTATTCAGTCGCGTCAAGATATTAACGTGGCAGGCATTAATGATGCCGACGTTATCGCTTTGCATCAAGCATCCGGACGTACCGCTATTCAGATATTTTTCTTTCGCAATGACCGCAATTACGGTTCGCGCATTTATTACCCTGTCCATGATAAACAATTGGCTGTTGGTGAAATTCTAGCCTCTTTCCTGGCACAGTTTTATTCCGACAAACCAGCTCCGGCCGCGGTGATAGTAAGCCACAGGCCAAATGAGCCCAAACTCCTCGAAGAAGCCCTTACAGAACGCTCTGGACACAAAGTAAGGCTGACTGTTCCAAAACTTGGCGAAAAGAAGCGCCTCATCAACCATGCCCAACGCAATGCCGAACAAGCTCTTGCCAGAAAGATGTCTGAGAGCTCTGAACAGACCAAATTATTAAATCGCGTCGCTGAAGTGTTTGGATTAGCCGATCCGCCTCGGCGCATCGAGGTTTATGATAACTCCCACATTTCTGGCACTAATGCCGGCGGCGCCATGATAGCCGCTGGCGAAGAAGGTTTTCTCAAGAAAACCTACCGTAAATTTAATATACGTGGGGCCATCGCACCCGGCGACGATTACGCCATGATGGAGGAAGTGCTCAACCGTCGTTTTCGGCGCCTGATCGAAGAGGACCCAACGCATCAATCTGACCTATGGCCTGATCTCGTCCTTATTGATGGTGGCCAAGGCCAACTCAATAAAGCCCTTGGCGTTTTAGAAGAGTTGGGTATTACGGATGTTACGGTCATCGGTATTGCAAAAGGCCCTGACCGCAATGCCGGTGATGAACGATTTTTTATGCCGCACCGGCAAGCCTTTAGCCTGCCATCAGGTGATCCTGTGCTTTATTATCTCCAGCGTTTGCGCGATGAGGCCCATCGCTTTGCCATTGGCGCCCACCGGGCGAAACGCATCAAGGCCATTGGACAGTCAGGGCTTGAAGACGTCCCGGGTGTAGGGCCTACACGAAAAAGGGCGTTACTGCATCACTTTGGCTCCGCTAAAGCGGTAGCTGGGGCGAGGATTGAAGATCTATCTCGAGTTCCAGGCATTAGCCTTAATGCTGCCAGAAAAATCCATGATTATTTCAAAACCTAACAGACAGCTGCCAGTTGTGAGCCGAGACGGATTAGCCTAAAGTAATCTAGAAGTCTGAGCCTGGGTGCAACCTAATAACCGAAAAAACAACATATACTATGCTTCAATCGCTAGCCAATAAACTCACTTTTTCTCGGATCATTGCTATTCCGGTGATCCTGCTACTTTTAGATATTCCCCACGCCTGGGCCGCTTGGCTTGCCTTATTTCTGTTTTCGGCTGCCGGAATTACAGATTGGCTCGATGGATATCTGGCACGCCGCGATGGACAGGTATCCATGCTTGGACAGTTTCTTGATCCGATTGCCGACAAACTCCTTATCGCCGCGGTAATTTTATTCCTCGTTGGGAGTGGTCAAATAAATGGCCTAAGTATCTGGCCGGCTGTCGTTATCCTTTTGCGCGAGGTTGCAGTTTCTGGTCTGCGCGAATTTCTCGCAGGCGTTCGTGTGAGTGTACCGGTCTCACAATTGGCTAAATGGAAGACATTTATTCAAATACTAGCCCTCGGATTTCTCATCGTCGGCAGATATGCACCTCAATCTATACCCTCAACAACGATTGGTGATGTGTTGCTGTGGATAGCCGGCGGATTAACGATGTTTACGGCATGGGATTACTGGCACGCGAGCGAAAAGCATTTTACGAGCTAAGCGTCCTGAAATAAATGTAGTGCTAGAACAAAAGAATTGGCCCTGCCCTTGTCGGGGGCTGTAGTTTTAATGCACTACGCCAATTATCGCGGGCGAAAGTCTGGCTGAGACCGGATCCAACCCTATCTCGCTCAAAAGGGGCTGCGCATAGCTTTGAAGATGCTGCCACTGCGACAAAGCCACATGGACTGAAGCACTTTCTGAGCCCACACCTTTCAAGAATTTTAGTATTTTTTCAGCAGCTGTTTCTGGTTGAGGGAACACTTTGATCACGACGCCGTCCGTGGCTTTTAATTCCAATTTCTTTTCCATGGCAGCCCAAGCGACATCAAATCCGCCTAATTCATCAATCAGGCCATTTTTGACCGCCTGAGCGCCCGTCCAAACGCGGCCTTTAGCGACATCGGGCATTTTATCCATTGGTATTTTACGTGCTTCGGATACGTTTTTTACAAAAGCATCATAGGTATCATCGAGAAGTGCATTCATGCGCTCTTGCCCTTCTGGTGTGAAACCATTCAGCATCGACCACATTTTGGCATTGTCGCTCGTTGCAAATTCTTCCCAGTTGATGCCAATCTTCTTCCATAATTCTCCAGTGACAAATTTACCTGCCACAACACCAATCGAGCCGGTCAACGTCGCCGGTTCAGCCGCGATGTAGTCGGCATTCATAGCGATCCAGTATCCGCCGGAAGCCCCAACGCTACCCATAGATACAAATACAGGTTTATGCACCAGTTGGGCATGAACTAACGCACGGCGGATAGTCTCAGAAGCCACAGGAGAGCCACCAGGGCTGTCTATACGGAATATAATGGCCCTGACATCTTTGTCGTCTGCGGCATCGTCGAAAGCTTGGCTGATCGTGTCAGCGCTCATGACATCGTCGCCGGCAATATTCGCGGGTCCGCCGTCTTCATCGGTGATAATACCGCTACCATAAATTAAGGCCACCGTAGCTTTTGGTTTAATTTCTTTGCCTGGGTAGCTAAGATATTCTTCAACATCGACTTGCTTATTGTCTGTACCGGCTATTTTTTTGATCTCGGCGTCGAGTTCATCATTATAGCCAATTTTAGTTATCAGGTTGGCTTTCAGTGCCTCATCGGCTGTGTAGGGGCCGCGCGCAATAAGCTGATCAACTCGATGCAAGTCCATTTTTCTGTTTTCGGCTACGCCAGCTGCAATTTGCCCCACGATATTTTCAATCATGCCCTTCATTTCATCACGGGCTGGTTCAGAAAAATCATCACGTGTGAACGTTTCCATAACGGACTTATATTCCTTACGCTGCATAAACTCGCCGCTTACACCAAGTTTGCCGAGCGCGGTTTTAGCAAATGGCGCTTCTCCTCCTACGCCAGTTAAACCAACAGTGCCCACAGGCTGCAGCCATATATGCTCAAACGTGCTGGCCAGATAATAGGCGTGATTGCCATGACCAAAATCCCCGTAGCTGGATGAAAAAGCATAAGTAAACTTGCCGCTGGTACGAAAGCGCATAATGGCGTCGCGAATTTCTTGATCTTGTACGAGGGTGGGCTGCGTGGATCCAAAGCGCGCAATGATGCCTTTTACATGCCCATCGGTCTTGGCCATATCGATGGCACGAATAATATCCAACATTGGTGTAGCATCTTGATGAAACGCCAAGTCAAACGGCGAGGATTGGCTTTGATCGACAATGGGTTGAGTAAAATCGAGTAGCAAGACCATGTTCTTTGGCGCACGCGGTGTGTAGGTGATCGAGTGCACAACAACCAGAACGCTTACGAGAACCAACAACGTCGCTGCAAAACCCAGAACAGCAAAAATACGAACGAAAAATTGCAGCATGCAGGTGGCCCCAGTTCGAGTTTATTGATGTCTGGTCTAGCGTATCTTGAGGTTCTGGGTCAAACGCTGCTTTAAACGCTACAAGGTATGAAACTGAAGAAAACTTGACAAAAGGCCAGTTTTTCACGACATTGCCGGGCAACAAGACCTTTAAAACACATTGATCAGGTTACGCTATGGCAAAGACAAAAAATGATATCAAGCTCGTGAGTTCAGCCGATACTGGCTTTTTTTATGTTACGAAAAAGAATCCAAAGAACAGTAAGAAACTGGAATTGAAAAAGTACGATCCTGTCGCCCGTAAACACGTGGCATTTAAAGAAGGCAAGATCAAAGAGAGCAAGAAGTAAAGCGGCGGCAACTGCGCTAATCCCTTGTCAATCAGCTGTAGCTGACGATGTTCAGTTTTCCCTTTTCAAAATAAACACCAACCCAGGCACCTCGCTTTTTCCTTCGCGTCTCAAGGCTTCGACCTTTCGTATCATGACAACTTCAAGCGCCGCTGCCGTAGCGCATTTGTGAATATAATAACCACTATGCGCATAGCGCCTAGTTTTTCGTAAAATAAAGTCATCCGTGCCGTCATCCAAATATTCGACGGTCGCGGCAAAGTAGCCGGGAATGCGAAGCGCATCTGAAATTTGAACAAAAAGACTCTCAAGATCTCCTATATACGTGAGAACATCGCCAGCTATGATTAGATCTGCGATTGCGTGCTGGTCATTCAACCAACTCGCAATATCGCCTTCGATCAGTCTGTCATAAATGCCGAGACGTTCGGCACGCGCCAACATTTTAGGTGAGATATCCACGCCACTCATGGTTTGGGCCAAGGGCTTGACGGCAAGTCCGGAAAGACCTGTCCCACAACCCAGGTCTAAAACATGAAATTTGACGTTTTTATCAGTGATTTGATTAAGTGCCTCACGCAAATGACCTGGCGCAGAGTATTCAAGTTTTTTTAGATCTTCATCGAACCGCTCAGCATAGCAATCAAAGAGCGCACGAAGATAGGCAATGCCAGGTGGTGCAGGTTCATCGTTTGGTAATGATCGCGCCGCTATGCCCAAGCTTTTTTCGACAATGATGGCTTTTTCTGTTTCACCAAGCTCATGCCAAAGGTCTGCCAGCTGACGCGCGGCCTGCTCACAATCTGGATCTTGACGGAGCACTTGCTGTATATTTTCGATCGAGTTTGTATATTCACCAATCTTGACGAGCCACGCCGCATAATCTAATCGAAAAGCCACATCATCTTGCAAGGGCCATATGAGTTCGCGAGCCAAGTTGATAGCCGCACCAAATTTGCCTTGAGCTGCCAGAGCTTTAGCCAAATCTCGCGTTAATGAAATTGATTCGGGACGCAGCGCAAGCCCCTCAAGCATAAGCGTTTCTGTATCCGTATAGCGCCGCTGTTGTGACAAAATCCGACCCACATGGCAGCGCAGGATTATGTGCTCAGGGGACAGGGCTAAGGCCCGTGAAAACCCGGCAAGGGCAGCCTCAATATCACCACGATCTTCCGCCGCCCCTGCTCGCTCCATGAGAGCGGCAAAATCATTGCACCCGGACAAGGCCTCAGGCATATCGGCTTTATGAACTATCGTCATATTTTCCATGCTGGCAATATTTGCGACATCGTCAAGCACGTTGTTTTGGTGCTGTTGATTGATCACTTACGCGTTAAAGACAAACCATTTTTCCTTCTCGATACCCATGCGGGCATTGGTATATACGATCTTCAGCATTTATCGGCCCTAAAAACTGGTGAGGCGCAAAATGGTATTTATCGGTTAATTGCGACAAAACCCCAGCCTTTACTCAACGAATATTATAAAATCTTGCATAAATTAAATCCGGCTTGGCTGCCGGAGCAGCCTGATACATTCCGTTACTATCCAGGATCGCCGATCATAGCTAGGCAGATGATGCGTGCGAAAGACCGGCTCGTATTATGCGAGCTACACATAGAAGATCATTATGAGCTAAAACGGCAATTTTTAGAAGATACACAAGTTCACGTTCACAGGCGGGATGGATATGAAGCCTTAAGGGCTTTTTTGCCACCTGATGAAAAACGTGGTCTTGTACTTATCGATCCTCCTTATGAAGATGCCAATGAATTTGAGCATTTAGTGAGCGCCCTCACGGCAAGTCTCAAACGTTGGCCTCTTGGTCAATATTTGATTTGGTACCCCGTTAAAGATCGCCCAGCCATTTGGCGTTTTCATGAGGCTTTGGCCGCTACAGGTATTCAAAAGCAGCTATCGGCTGAATTTATATTTCAGGAAGAAATACATGGCGACAAGTTAAATGGATCTGGATTTATTTTGATTAACCCGCCCTGGCAGTTTGAGGAAAAGCTTAAACAGCTGTTTCCACTCTTACATCAAGCGCTCCATACGCCCCATCAAATCAGTCAAATAAAATGGCTGATAGGAGAATGATTATTTTGTCTTCCTAAAGCCTTGCGCCACCAAATATGTCTCAGAGGATTCAGCACGACTTGCGGGCGGTTTGGCATGCTTTACTTTGGCAAAGTCTCGCTTAAGTTGTTCAAGGAGCTGTTTCTCAGCACCACCCTGAAAGAACTTACATACGAAGGCACCGCCAGGCGCCAAAATCTCCGTGGCAAAAAGTGCCGCAGCTTCTGCCATTGCCATGATGCGAATATGATCAGTGCGCGTGTGACCCGTGGTTGATGGCGCAAGATCGCTGAGCACGAGATCAGCTGAACCCTGAAGGGCAACCTTAAGTTTATCCGGCGCATCATCTGACATAAAATCAAGATGAAGAATTTCTACTTTAGGAATGGGGTTCATCGCTAAAATGTCGAGCGCAATCAACTTACCTTTTGGCCCAATCGCTATGGCAACAACTTGGCTCCACCCACCAGGGGCCGCCCCTAGATCTACAACGCGTAGTCCAGAGCTGAGTAAATGAAACTGATCATTTAGTTCTATTAATTTGAACGCTGCGCGCGAACGAAAGCCTTCTTTTTTTGCTGCCGTAACATACGGATCGTTTAATTGACGCTCGAGCCACTTTTTTGATGAAGTCGAATGTTTCTTAGCTTTTACGCGAACAACCTCTTGTCGCCGCGATGCAATATCGCCAAACCGTTTATGTGCCTTTTTACCGTATTTCATTTTCATACTAGCTTTATAAAGTAGAAAATCACAACTTTCATCTGTGATATTGGAATGCCTTCAAAAGGCACCCCTTCAGCCGCAAATGTATAGCTTCTGCACTACACAATACGAGAACTATATGTTACAAAAAGCGCGCCTCAAATTGGGGGATCGTCTAGCGGTAGGACAACAGACTCTGACTCTGTTTACCTAGGTTCGAATCCTAGTCCCCCAACCACCTTCCTCCTATGGCTGGCCTAACGTAAAGGCGGGTCTTAGCCTAAACAGTATGAGAAAAACTTTTGATGGCTAGCCATACTTTCTCTTCTGCCTCTTTTCATTCCCTCGCCGCAAAGCTAAAGGCAGACAAAGCTTCCCCTCTTTTCGCACTTCAGATCGGGGCGATGGACGGCATACGGTTCGACCTTTTAAACCAGCATCTCATCGAAGGCAGCTGGAGCGGACTTCTTGTGGAACCCGTCAAAGATATGTTTTCGATCCTTGAAAAAACATACATTAATCAACCAAATATTAAATTAGCAAATTGCGCAATTGCAGAGCACAACGGTACCCTAACCCTCAGGCGCATCGACCCAAAGGCTATTTCTCAAGGATTAATTCCCGAAGAGGCGTTAGGAATAACGACTGGTCCGGATAGTCACTCGCTTTTAAATGATATACGCCTAAGAAGAGCCTTTCCGCTCCTCAAAGATGAACATATTGTCGAATTCACAGTTCCTTGCTTAACTCTGCAAACACTTTTATCGCGGCACAAGATTTCCAGCATTGACCTCGTCATGATTGATACGGAAGGTGCCGATTGGCTTATCGCCAAGCAACTTGACCTTGTGCATTATAAACCCCAGCTTATCTGCCTCGAACATAGTAGCCTTTCAGAGACAGATAAGGGTATCTGTGTTAAACATTTTATCGATCACGGCTATCAGGGCGCCCTTTGTAAAGAAGACAATGAAAATGTGCTATTTTTTAAAGAGGAGCTTAATCTGCAATCATGACCGAGAAAAAGAAAGTATTTTAACGATTTAAATTCGTAACCTTACGTGATAATCAGAGTAGGGCACCGTTTACCCAAATTGTTGAGAAGAATAAAGTATGTATCAAGACCATAGTGAAATCACTAATCCGGAACTGCTTCCGTGGGTAGAGAAACTCTCTGGATTAGCCTCGGAACAGATACGGGAACTCATCAGCAGGCCGGCCTTAGATGTTCCGGTTGAGGTTCGTGGGATTCTGGAAAGGCACCAATGGGCCACGGCTTCACGCGCCATCTGCATGCGTACATCGGAAGATGACCCAGAAAAATGGCGAAATGCACTTCCACCCGATCGTGTGCCGATTGTTTTAACATTCAGTGGAAACCTTTCGAGCCAGCAAGGATATACCCCAGATGCAGCCCCTGCGGCTGACTACAACCACTTTCCAAATTACAAATATATTGGTGTCGATGAAGAAAATAGGCACCAGTTCATCAACACTGTTCTTCGCGTAAAAAAGGATAACCCCACAGAACGAACGACAGGCAGCGAATTGGTAGTGATTTTAGGTGAAGGCAAATTTGTATCGCTTTATCTTGGTAACGACGGAATGAACACAGAGCTTCCAAAAGAGTTTAGAGAAGTTCGTCTGAATAAAGATTTGAAAACAACATATGAAGAAGTAATTGCGAATTTAAGAAAAGAGATTGCTTCACTTCCTCTAGGCGATAGAGAAAAACTCGACGTGCATTTAATCAATTATCGAGCTCATTTGGCTGCTCTTCAAGCTTGAGAGCGTCTAACTTGAGTACTTTTAGATTGTTCCAGGTTGGGTCAGATTACTGCCATGCCAGAATTTTGCGTCTGATCCAATCTACGTTGACCATCAGACCGTGCAGATACCCTACCCACTCATTTGGCAACGGTTAAGAACGGAAAGTTTTTCTTGCATGCCCACATATAGCTGATTGGAATATCCTCGATGCTAAAAGTTGCTAAGTTTTGGCAGTATAACTAATCGAAATGGACTAGCTGTATAACTAACTTGCTTCATTTGTATTAGCAGGGACAGGATTTTTAGATCCTTTAACAAACTCTCTGATGGCGACTAATTGTGCTCTCGTTGTAGGTCTACGACGAAGTTCGTTTATCATGTCGAATTCGACCACATGTCCTCGCTCATAAATATGACCCGGATCATCGTCAACTTTCTTTGTTCGAGAACCTGAAAAACCCTCCGATGAAACCCAAACGGGCACCTTATTGCCGAGAGCTCCAACTACCCTTTCCAATTGCGCGGCCGGAAATTCGAAGTGTGGTTTATCTTGAACAAGAGTTGTCATTATCGCGGCGGGATCAACCGGCATAAAGCCCCAAGGGTAAACCTCGTGATAGAAAGCGCAGCATAGAGAAGATTGTTCGATACCTCCAAGGCTGTCTAATTTAAAAAGCATATTCATTGTGTGGCCTTCAACGGCCTTTCTGTGGGGATCAAATATAAAGCCTTCTGGATCGTTTTCCGGCCGCTTTGGTCGATACAGTGTTTCCACAGCCAGCGTGCCCTGTGCTTGTATATCGATCGTACGTAATCGCGTCCTTTCAAGATCCTTGAAATCATCTATAGCAGTTCTGCGCACTTCTGCATCTAATGTATCATGGGCTCTACGAAGGTGCTCAGAGAGCTTCCACTCCTGCCAAACATCAAACATAATTTGTTGGGATTGAGCGTAGTGACGACAGTCGCCAACCCCTTTGGCAAATTCCGCGGCTACGCTGGTTTTAAAGTTAAAACTAGACCTTTTCCGTAAGTCGGGATCTGTCGGGGCACCCGCAATAGCATCTACAGATGTAGTGGTCTCATCGAATTGTTGTCCTCGATATGGATTATCAATAATTTCCATCTTCTTTGGGCCTGAACCAAAATTCTGGCGGATAATAATTTGTGTAGTTTCAATAAATAGATTGGTATCGTTGATATCGAGAAGCGACTGACTAGCATCAAGGTTAGGTGGGAGGGCACGTACATCACCTTCCAGTAATTCCATAAGTTTCCCAACTGGCATAGACATAATTTTCATAAATTCATGACGGTCACGGCGTGTTATCAGAACATGCGCAACGACACCACCATAGGAAAAGTTGTTTTGGACCATTTCGGTGTCAAAAAGACCCATTCCGCGGTATCCATGAGATGCTAGAAGTAACAGTTGCCCTGGTGTTCTGGTTATCTCGACTTCTACTAATCGATACTCGGCATCAGTAGCAACACGCGTCAGCTCTTCCTTTATCTCCGTTGCTCGCCTGAGTGTCGTCTGAGCGATTTCCCCGTAGATTGGATCATCGACGAGCCGTTGAAGGCTAGGTAAAACGATGGCATTCCACTTGCCAAATGTTGAATCGAATCTCCAAGTATGAGTTCTTTTAATAACTCTTGCGACTTTTTCTAAGGCCATACGAAGAGAGTCCTCATAGCCTTCACCTAGAATCATCAAGGACTCGACCATTGTGACAGTTGTCCAGTAGGCGTCGCTTTCCAAACCGCCATCACGAAGTGTTGCTAAATACACTAGCTCAGCATTTTTTCTTGCCTCTTCGACGTTTCCCGTATCAATGGCGCTATAGACAGCGTTTATACCAGGGTAATAAGCAAAGTGATCCAGAAATCCTTTCTTGTATGCTGTTCCTGATGCGATCTTCAGTTCGCTCGATTGGCTCTGTACCGCTGCAGGAGATGGCAATTCGTCATTATCTGCCAATCCAAAAGATCTTCTATAGTTCGATATGGCAGTTGCATCACCTATGTTTTGGCTGAGCGCCTCCGCAGCCAGTTGCTGTATGCTATAAGCCTTACCTAGAGCTGCATACATTTCGCCTGGAGAAAGCCCAGCCTTTATTAAAGCAGGATCTGCCAATGCTCTTAAGGACCATTCAACAGATTCTGTAAGCCGATTTAACTGATTGAGAGCAAAAGCCATGCGCTCTTGGACTGTTGGCGCATTTTGAAAATATGGGTTATTCGAATTTTCATAAAGTCTAATCATAAGTTCGGGAGCAGCTAGATCCAGATACGCGTTAAAAAATCGCATAAGCTGTTGAGAAGACATCCCCTCAAATTCTTCACTAAATCTGGCATAGGCTAGGTCTAGGTTCTGTAAAATTGTGTCTCTCGACGAAATGTATTGATCGTTATCATTTTTAGCTAATACGACATCCATTACACTATTGAATTTCTCACCCCGCTCAACCAAAGCTTTGTTGTGTTGATAAGCTCGATCGGGCGGCGTTTGTGCTCCTGGCTCATGTAGACCGGCAAAATATACTTCGGTTCTTGGCTCGTGAGTATCAGCTGTGCCAGGAAAAGGAACAATGTTTCCCTGTGGAGTTGCTCGCGCATGATCGTAGGCTATACGAGCTTCAGCCACCGATAAAGGTAAAGGTACACGATTATAATTGGCTTCATAAAAACCGGGATCCATACCGTAAATGTCAATTCGTGATCGCAGGACACCATTGGTGTTAACAAATAGCGCTTCCTCGATATTCAATTCACCACGAACTATCTGATTAAGTGCCTCGACGAGAGACGGCATGTCGGTGAAACGGACAGCCAGAGTGCCGCCCTTGCGCACATTAAATTTACCCCAATAGGTTAGCATATTAAAATCTTGATCGTTACCAAGGCATATGCGTCCCGTGCCCGGCTTAACACGATAGTAAAATCCACCCGCATCGTCAGGCTCATAATCCAGGGGAAACTTATCGTCAGCTATGGTCCAAACGCCTTGGGCCGAGGCAACAACACGAACTTTGATTTCACCATTATTGATTTTCTGAATGACATCATCCGGAGCTTGGGCAATAAGCTCTCCATACTGCCTAAAAATTTCCGAATGCACTTGTAAAGCTTCGTTAATTTCATATAGAGACGGATCAAACACAAGGTGGTGATTAAAAGGGAAATCTATTTCTGTTTCTTTAGTGCCAACACTGTTATTAGTAACCAGCCTCAGCGGTACCAAGGGTATCGCTATTATATTATTCTTTTTGGATGCAGATACCCCTTCTACAGCTAGAGCAGTAGCTAACTCATAATATTGACGTTCCGAGATGCGGGCAAAATCCGGTGCCTTTGGCCCCAGAGCACTTGCGTCCAATTCGACACGGAGCATAGATGCTAAATCGCGCATATCCCCTAAAGACCTTCAAAAATAGAATTTAAAATAACTCGTTTCATTAAAAACGAACAAAATTTAATTCCTCAAGCCGCTGAGGAGAACCTACTCTTCTGTTAGGCATTTCGTATCACACACCCCCTCGATATGTCCATTTTCTATTTGCTTTCTATCCAAGTCTAAAGAAGCAAGAAACAACTGTTTATCAACCTGTTAGCCCAAAGTATCGAGCTGCAGTGCGCGCCGAGGCGCTCAAGGCACTCCCCCTGAAGCAGCGAAACCACTTCAGCCTCAATAATGAGGTCTTTTTGTTAATCCCTTCCCTGAATAGAACAGATGATTAAAACATCTGGTATTCGCCATTATAGATGCCGTTCACTACATATTCCTGAGAGACTAGCCACTAGATGACCTTCTTGCAGCAATATAAAAAGGCAATCACAAGCACTTATGGAACTTTAGAATTGCATTCTAAAAAATGCAGGAATGGGAATGTTGTGACAAGGATAATAAAGCAATCACTTTTCGTTATGAGCATACCATTTTCGCCATTACCATTTGACTCTATAGATTACTAAGAAGTGAACCAGGCGAAGGCAGCGTTATAGATATATATTGCAGCGCGGAGCTTTGAGCGCTGTATATATTCTAGAATAGGATTGCCGTTTCCTATTGGCATAGTGCGTTTAAGAATTTGCGTTTAAGAATTATTGACTGTTTCTTTGACTAGATCGCCGAACCATATTGGACAAGCGCACGCCGCGATAAGTTCAATCACAGATCAGACTATACCAGGAACTTTAGATATTGCCATTGATCAGTCGATTGCTGATGTTACGCAGCCAATAGCATAAAACGAGTGCCAACATTACAGCCATTCGCTGCATTTGCATGCGAGATATCAGCCGTCTAGTCGAGACAACTATCGGCTATAATAAGCCTGATCTAATGCATAACCAGAAGCCACGCCGACCGTGCCACCAACAGCTGCACCACAGGCTACGCAACCACCGTAGGCAGCGGATGTAGCAGCACCAAGTCCAGCTCCGACAGCACCACCGTACAACATGTTTTGTCCGGTGTGATCCATGTTACTACAAGACGTCATACTTAGTAGACTAACGCTAGCAACGGCTATCAATAAAGGTCTAAAAACTGATCTTTTCATACTATATCCCCTAGCTATTTATTTTGATGGTTGGAACGACAAATACGATGCACGGCTTAGTTTCTTAATTTCGTACTTTTGGCGGCTATGCAAAAATAAATGCGAGATAACTGAAATCAATGCGACCAGATAATATCGAGGCACAATGAATTTATTGCTAAGTATTATGATGAATTTTATCTTAAATACTTTGCTCTATGAATTATTAAAACCGCCAATGCAAATAGAAGGCCAAGGATAAATCGTAAGAAAATCAAGGGTGGATTTAGTCTCTCTGACTAGTACTGGATGCAAACGATAACGGTTGATCCAACGTTCTTACTTGCATATCGACATTTAATCTTATGAGATTTCTGGAAAAAATTGGCGGGGCTACCAGTTATTCGTGATTTAATCTTTGCTTTATATTTCGTTCCTTCTTTGTATCCGTTTTTTCATGGCAAGATATTTTTGGTCATTAACTATACCGCAAGATTCGTCTGATATGTTCACCCCATCAACGGTTTTCTACGAAGCCAATTACCAACCAAATAATAGAACAGGAGTTATGTTATGAAAAATAGTCTACGAATGTCAGCCCTCGCCTGCGCAGCGCTTTGCTTTTCCTTCGGACTGGCATCGACTCCTGCTAAAGCAGATGGGACTGTTATGATGCCGACTTATTATGCGGGCTATACATATGCCCCAGTTGCGGCTTATGACCCTTATATGTATGACCCATACGTTTATCACAACATGGGTTATGTCGATTACCGCGTAGCGGAACCGGTTTATCCAGTCGCTTGGGAAAACCGTTGGCACTACGTCCACACCCAAAGCGTGCCTAGCCGATTTGCCGCGATTGACATCAACGAAGACGATCTCGGTTCGCTGCGTCACTATCAAGTAACGCTTAATGGTCAGCCGGTTCTGTTTGCAAGCAACCAACCGAGCATTCTGCGTGTATCGAGAACGTTTGCTATGAATGGTGAAGATGCAGTTATCTTCACGGCGTATCATGGCGATCCGATGTGCAGCTATAAGAACTATCTTTTGACTGTACGCGCCGATGGCACCTTCATTGGTCCTCGGGAAATCGGTAACTGCGCAAGCTCATATGAAGCGCATGTCGCCGACAATGCCCTCTTCGTCAGCTTCCCAGATGGTTTTATTGGGGACGATGTATGGCGCTATGAAAACGCTTCGCTGATGCGTCTCTAAGACGTCGCGAAGTTTACAAGGAAAACCCGCGGGCGCCACCCTCCCCGCGGGTTTTTCATTTCTAAAACGTATATCCGTAATTTAGAATCATAGGCATTAATCTACTGATAGATATGGGTGTTTTTCTATTATTCCTTGCATAAAGGTTATCTTGAGTAATATGAATTAAGCTCTTGTTTAGTTTAAAACGTAATAATTTCGTTGAAAACGTAACAACACAATTCAATCAGATGACGTGTAAAGGGATAACTCGGGCCTACCTTATAGCTGGCATTGTCATCGCATCAGCAGTTCTATGCTCTTATGCTGCATTAGCCGACACTCCAGAAGACACAGCCAGATATGCTGTTGGCGATGATGAAACAGCCATCAAGATAGCAAAAGCTGTATTGCGACCACTCATTGGGGCAGCTGCCATCGACGGGCCGCATGCGTTACCATTTTATGCAACCGAAATTACCAGTCCTGGTAATTACTATTACGTCGAAAACGCACCCCCAGCACGCCTGCAATGGGTAACACCCGTCATAAGGGTGGAAATTAACAAGGCAGACGGAAGCATTATAAAAGTCATTAATCCAACAATAGTAAACGATCCTGTTTATCATGAGCGTGATGATGTTTGGGTCATTATGACTACGCCGGAAGATGTGAAGAAATGGGCGCCACAGGGGCCGCCATGCGTCCAAAATAAATCACCGTCAGGAGAAACTCATTATCAATGCCACGACGTAATTGCCCATGATATAACAAAAATTGGATTTGCACCCGATGAGAAGACAGCCATTGAAATTGCCAAAGACGTCCTAAGATTGTTCTACGGTGAAGATTCCAGCACCCTTTCTCTGCCATTTCAGGCAACGCTCAAAAATGGGGTCTGGTTTATCGAAGACGCCTCTTCACGCACGAAAGATGAAAATGATCCACTGGTTCAAGTTCAGCTGGATAAGAAGTCAGCCCGCATACTTGCGATAAAAGGACAATAATTATACAAATTTTTTTATGGTCATGGCGACTTTATGGCGTCCGTTCTTGCCAATTGGGCTGCCCAGGCATTGTCATGGCAGAATGTTCTAACGACCTATAAAATAGACAGACTAGATTTCGGCAGTTGCTTGAATAAGTCCTGAAAACCTATGTACTATATAGGTGCCATCGCCAATGTCTCATGACGCCTCTCCTTACAGGTGATCGGCACTGGAGCTAAGCCATTCCTACTTTGATCTATGACGGAGATTGCAGCTTTTGCACCTATTGGGTATGCTACTGGGAGCAATTGACCGGCAAGCGCGTGAAGTACATCCCTTATCAGGAGATGGCTTCGCATTATAAGTCAATATCTACTGCCGAGTTTCAACGCGCTATTCAATATGTTGATGAAGATGGCAAGATATTTAGCGCAGCACAGGCAAGTTTTCTCGTGCTCAGCCAAGCTACCGGCTGGAGTTTATGGTTATTTTTATACAAAAAACTTCCCGGGTTTTCCGCGTTTTCGGAATGGGCCTACGCCTTTATAGCTGCTCATCGTCCAGCTTTTTATCGTATAAGCCTTTGGTTATGGGGACGCAGACATTCACCAAGCAAATTCAATAATATATCATGGTTGTTTCTTCGTACACTCGGCCTCATTTATTTCTCTGCCTTTATTTCATTCGGTGTCCAGGCCATGGGCCTCATCGGCTCACATGGCATTCTTCCGCTGTCCGCCATTATTAATGCGACGGAACAACAACTCGGTTTAGTTCGATACTGGCTCGTCCCAACAGTATTTTGGTTCAATTCTAGCGATATATTTATTCAAGCCGTTTGCTGGGCTGGAGCGGCATTATCATTGCTTGTCGTATTCAATATTTTGCCGCGCCTAAGTTTGTTTTTGATCTATCTATTATACCTCTCGCTTATATATGGCGGGCAGACTTTCATGACCTTTCAATGGGACATTTTGCTTGTTGATATGGGTTTTTTAGGCCTGATATTAAGCATTACCGTAAAACCTGGCATACTTCTTCTACGCTGGCTCTGCTTTCGTTTTGTGTTCCTTTCTGGAGTTGTCAAGATCTCGAGCGGCGATCCTAGTTGGCGTGATCTGTCGGCGCTTACTTATCACTTCCAAACACAGCCACTACCCACACCGCTTGCCTGGTATGCCCATCAACTACCAACAAGCGTTCTGGCCTTCATGACCTTTTCGACGCTTTTTATAGAACTAATTTTTCCGTTTTTTATTTTCTTTCCTCGCCGCCTACGCTTTATCGCAGGATTTGGAATCTTACTACTACAAACAATCATTGCTTTGACAGGCAACTATAATTTTTTTAATCTTCTTGCGATCTTGTTATGCTTATCGTTATTTGATGATGCTGCCTTACAATTTGCGCTGCCACGACAGATCGTTCTCTATCTTAAAAGCCGCAGGATGATCAAAGAACCGCGCAAGATAGTTTTTAGGATTATGGCAAGCCTGACAGCGATTATCATCTTTGCCAGCTGCGTACTGTTGGCCATAGCTTTAGGTGACCAACCCCCGGCGCCATTAACTTTTATCAATGCGCTTATTTCTCCGTTTCATGTCGCAAATAATTACGGTCCCTTCGCTGTCATGACCACCAAACGGCAAGAAATCATTATTGAGGGATCTAATGATAACGTTAACTGGAAAGAGTATGGCTTTAAATATAAACCGGGCGATGTCACACGCCCACCATCATGGAATATTCCTCATCAACCAAGACTGGATTGGCAGATGTGGTTTGCTGCCCTAGAGTCCCCTTATCAAAATCCCTGGTTTAGAAGATTCCTCGAGTGCCTTTTACAAGGACAGACCCCCGTGGTGTCTTTATTAGCGACAAACCCTTTCCCAGACCATCCTCCACTGTATGTGCGCGCTCAATTTTACAACTACCGATTTGCCACACCCAAAGAACATGAACAGACCGGCGCCTGGTGGGTTCGAGATTTGGTCGGAGATTATTTTCCTGTGGTAACATTAAAGTAAGCCGTCTTTTTAAGTGTACCAAAAACACTTGGCTAGCGGTTAATCGTTGCAGCTCTGAGGCGTTTTGCACAATTTGCATTAATTAGTGAGTTCCAATAACTTCTCTTTGGCAGTCTCTAAACGCGTCTAATTCAGCAATATCCTTATGGCTCAATCATACATCTGGTTTTCATCGGCGGTTGCGTTTGCCATATCAATGTCTGCGACGCCAGGACCCAATAACACTATGGTAACATCGTCAGGCGCTACATTTGGCTTCACCCGCACGATACCGCATATTCTAGGAATATCTTTTGGATTTCCTGCCATGCTTATCGCTATAGCCCTGGGTGCTGGCGAGCTATTGCGCTCATATCCTTGGATAGAAGATGTGATGAAATGGATTGGGATTGCCTATCTGCTATGGCTAGCATGGCGCATTGCCTCGACGCATCCGAAACGCAAAGATATGGGCGGAAAAAATCGTCGCAAACCTTTGACTTTCATACAAGCCGTCCTCTTTCAGTGGGTTAATCCTAAAGCTTGGATAATTGCACTCAGTGCTATTGTTACATACACAACTAAAGATAATATTTTTTCGCAATCCATCGAGCTTGGCATTATCTTTCTTATCGCCTGCCTTTTTGCTGTCTCGTTCTGGACAAGTATGGGCGTGGGGGCTGCGAAGTTATTACGCAGCGAGCGTGCCCTTTGGATATTCAATCTTGCGATGGCCGGTCTCTTGGTTGCTTCGCTTGTCCCTATGATCATGGGTGAATAACTCAAGTCATGTTGTTGAATAGATTGGATAAAACTTCGACGCACCAAGTTTGATCAGCATTAACCATATCAATTGAAATCAATAAAAATCCTATGCCAATCATTTTCGACTTGCTAACGTCACATACAGTTTTCAAATGAAATCGATTAATTATAATAAGCACTTTTTAGGATTAAAGGATTTACAAGTGAGCATAAGCATCATCGGTCTTTCGATGACCGGCGAAGAGATATTAGACGAAGCCGCTCTCTTTTGTGGAGAAATTTCCGGCACGCAAGACTCGTATGCAGCCCAACGCCTGCCTGTACTCTTGACAGCAACGCTCGAAGATCTTCTGGAACGTGACCAACTAGGCGTGTGGCAAAAGCGCGCTTTGCATCTAGCCATCCAAGCAGCCTATGTCGGATGGTATGGGATTACGGCCAATGAGCTTTTACAAGTTTACAGTACTGAAGAAGCAATAGACCCTACGCCTGTAGTTCCCGCTCTCGATGAAATGACTGCAGACTACCTGATTAAAGCTGTTGCTAGGCTGCCAAATGCACCGGTCATTAAACTCAACAACCTGCTTGAGCGTTTTGGACAAAGTAAGCCCAAGGTTTAGATCCAAAAACAGCTCAGGCCCAGACAATTAAGCCTGGGCCTGAAACTATTATTAGTACTGCTAAACGAGACTTACTTGGCTGATTTGTACTCGATCTCGATTTCGACGCGACGATCTTCCTTCAGACAGTCGATCAGCTGAGCACGTGCTAGTGTATCTGGGCAATCTGTCGCTGGGACCGATTCGCCAAGCCAACGTGTCTCGGTGACACGCGCATTGGTGTAGCCATGCGTAATCAGATAGTCGCGTACATTTTCGGCGCGCTTCTTAGACAGCTTTTCATTATAGGCTGGGCCACCGATACGATCGGCATAACCTATAATCCGCGCTTCTTTGACGTTGTGGGCCGACTTAAGCGACTTAGCCAATGAGTTGATATGCTGTTTCGATTCAGGCGACAGCGTAGATTTGTTGAAGCCAAAATAAACCGTCAGCTCAGTTCGCGTGACAGAATCACATTGATCTTCACTGCTTTGCCATCTTGTACGAACGCAATTGCCCCACGTGTTGTGTACGGGTTGACCGCGTGTATCAAGTAAAACGGCATGAGGGCTGCCTTCGGCATGGGCTAAGCTGGCTGAAGCAACCAAAACAAATCCAGTCAAGATGGCTGTTTTTGCATTGAGATAAGACATTGTCATGTACTCCATAGAGGGTGATAAAGGGCCTTATGTACCGGTAATTTGGTTATCATGACGTAAACTTCGGTCAGGGAACCGAGACTTCACCAGCAGAAGATGTTAAAATAGAATAGGTTCGGCGGATCGCGATTGTCTTTAGAAGGCAAGGACTTAGCAGGAATCCCTCTATAACAGCGGGGTTAATGGTCGTCAAGAAAACCCCCATATAGAGACAGAAGTAATTCTAACCTGTGGCACTGCTGCCCCACCCCCCTGTAAAACCGCGGTATTGAGCCATTCATGGAGCGCAAAACAGCGCCTACATCATGAGGAGAGTGTCAATTTTCGCCTTTTCCTCGATTCTATTGCCACACTTTCAGCAAAATCCGCTACCAATGTCCCGCGGCAGACGTTTTCGGCTTTCAACGAACAGATAGGACTAATTCATGTTAAGAACCGTGATTTCACAAATTCGATCCATTTTTATCGTTACAATCCTAGCGTTACTGGGCTTTGTCGTGGTCCCCTGCCCTTTAGCGATCGCCCAACAAGCAAAAGCGGATTCTTCTTCGCCATCTGCATCGGATGCAGCCGCTATGTTGCCGGCTGGCAAATTTGTTCAAGATCTGTCGAGCCGCGCTATGGCAGCAATTAGCAATAAGGGTCTTAGCCAAGAGCAGCGCACGGCCCAATACCGAAATATTCTTCACGATTCTTTTGATATGCAGACGATAGGTCGATTTGTTATTGGTCGCAGCTGGAATGCAGCATCGCCCGAACAACAACAAGAATATATGAAGTTGTTCGAAGCTCTGGTTACAAAAATGTATGGCGATCGTCTAAATTTCTACAACGGCGAAAATTTTGTCGTTAAAAGCACGCGGCCAGAAAGCGACCAAGATTTTATCGTGACCAGTGACATTACTCATCCCGATGGTTCATCTCCGACAACGGTGGATTGGCGCGTGCGCGAGAAAAATAATAAATACGCCGTTATCGATGTCATGATCGAGGGCGTCAGCCAGAGTTTGACGCAGCGTGATGAGTACAGCTCCATCATCCAGCGCGACGGTGGAAAATTAGACGGCCTCCTCGCGCTCATGCGTCAACGCCTGGAACAGCCGTCGCCGGCAACTTCATCGGCATCTAACGAAGAGTGATAAGCCGTTTACGCAACCTTCTTTTTGCCGAAAGCGTTATATTCCACCAATTTGTCTGCACGTATCTCCATCGAGTCACGAGGGCGTAAACGCTTAGCTTGGGCCGACGAGATGAGGGCATAATGCCGTGTGTCATCCAACGCTGATGCAATATCCCAGCATGATTCTTTGTTGGTGATCCACATTTTCGGATCAAATCGCCGCAAATCAAAAGCCACCGAATAGTTCCATAATGTCTTACGACTGCCGGTAACGTATTCGTGAAAATATGACAAGGCTAACTCACGCAAATTGCGATAAATGGGATCACGCCAACGTAACCAAACATGGTTACTTTTAGAGATAGCGCCCCAGTAGCCGCGATGGCGGAACAGCGCTACAACATGATCGTCGTCGCGCATAGCTTGAAAATCCATGAGTAACGGCGGCTTACCATTGAGCCAGAAGGAGCAAGCAGCAACAAGGGCACCCTCGATACAGTGCGCACGGCGCTGCCGCAGTGTTTCCACGACGGAAAGACAAGTATCACCGCCCTTTTCATGATTAATCGGAATTGAACTCACGTAATCTTGAATTTTCTCCGGTGTTCGCAACTTAGCGAGCGTGCCGGCTTCGCTACGCGTTAGGCCCAGTTTTTGGCCAAAGGATATGCTGTGACTTAATTTCACCATGGCCATAGAATATAAAACTGTTTGATTCTGTGCATGAAAATTTAACGCCGAGTCGGCCGAAACCCCGCAAAAACTACAAATATGAAGCGCAAGCGACAATTCCGAAAGCGACACCGCCCCTAAGCTTGGCATCTCTGTTGGCATTTTACTCAGGTAAAGCTATCGTAACCTCTCAAAGGAGGGTCGATGTTTCAAGGCAAAAGCGCACAGCCACTGGCCCCATCAGCGCTATATGATAGTGATATCTCCGCTATGCAGAGCAGCGCTTATTTGTCGATGCCGCTGTCAGAATGGCAACCCGCGCTCAACTCAAGCTTACAGACAGAGGCTATTAAAGCCTTAGAGCAGGGAAAAATTATTTGTTTGCCGCAGTTACCCTTCATACTGACCAAGGACGAAAAGAGGTACTTGCGTTCGGATTGTGTTAAGTCAGGCGTAAAAAGCATCAAATATTCACCTGTTAGAAAAACTTTATGGGGTACATCAAAAGAAGAAGATAAGTCCCCAATCCTCGCAGGCCTATTGCAACGTTATGCAGCATCGGCCCAAACACTGATCAATGCAATTTTTCCAGGGTACGCACCTTATTTAAGTATCGGCAATACCAGCTTTCGTCCTGTGGAAGCGAAAGAACGTGTACAAAGCGCACGTCATGACGATCAGTTGTTACACGTAGACGCATTCCCTTCGCGCCCCAATCGCGGACAAAGAATTTTGCGGGTGTTCACCAATATACATCCCAACGATTTGCCGCGCCTTTGGCGCGTGGGGGAACCGTTTGCCCATGTCGCCGCGCGCTTTATGCCAAAGATACCCAGGCCATTACCGGGAAGTTCCACCCTCTTGCGATTACTTAAAATCACCAAGGGTAAACGCAGTTTATATGACCATTACATGTTGCAAATTCATGATCGCATGAAACTAGACCAGGCTTATCAGCAGGATGTTTCTTACACGACGATGCCTTTTTTGCCGGGAACTAGCTGGATTGTTTTTTCAGATCAGGTCTCGCATGCTGTGGTATCGGGTCAGCATGCCATGGAACAAACATTTATGTTGCCGGTGGCTGCCATGGCCCAACCGGACAACTCACCGCTGCGCGTCCTCGAAAATCTGGTCGGAAAAAACTTACATTAATAGGTGAGGGCGGCAAATACATCACCTTGAACGCGATTTCTAACGATGTGCTGTTGATGCCATAGGGCATAGAACAGCAAAGTCCATGCCGCAAAACGATAATCGGTTTTGAGTTCTCTAAATAGGCTCTCAACGGCACCTGGAATGCAGATCTCTTTGACACCTGCTTGTGCAGCGACAAGTGGACCTAATTCTTTTCCACGCTTGGCAATCCATTCGCCAACGGGAACGGTAAATCCGCGCTTACGAGAAAATGGCTCAGCTGACGGCACATATTGAGCCAACCAGTTTCGCAACATCCATTTGCCTAATCCACGATTAATTTTGAGTTTATCTGGCAAACAATAGGCAAACGCGGCAAGTGATGTATCGAGAAATGGTGTACGTCCTTCTACACCATGCGCCATCAGACATCTATCAAGCTTCGTCAGCAAATCATTAGGCAGCCAATCGGCGCAGTCGGTCGCCTGAGCTTTTTGAAGACGCGTGAGGTTTGGATGGTTATTTTCATTTTCCGAATGCGTATATCCGGCGCGCCACCCGGTAAAGTCGATACGGAAGATATCTAGTCCTTGGAATGCGCCATGACGGCGCATTTGTTTGCGATTTAACCACCACGGCCGAATGGCACTACGGTAGCGACCATAGCCGCCAAAAAGCTCATCACCGCCCTCACCGCTTAATATTACTTTTAACCCCGCCGCATGCGCTGTAGCGGCTAATTTATAGCTGGGCAAGAGGGCATAATCTGCCGTTGGGTCATCGACGACGCGGGCAACTTCTGGCAAGAGTTGCCAAAAATCATCCGCCGAAAACTCGACCTCTATATGCTCAGCACCGAGTGCTTTTGCCACCTTACGTGCCACATGACGTTCGTCATGCGCCGAAGTCCCCGGAAAACCGACCGTAAATGCCTTAACGGGACGGTCATTGAGCCGCGCCATCATAGCTAAAACGGCCGACGAATCGATACCGCCAGATAAAAACATGCCATAAGGCACATCAGAACGTTGATGTATAAGAACGCTATCGGCAAAGACTTGATCAAATTGCCTTACAGCCTCGGTTAAGGAACAGTGTAAGGGTGCTCTCGCGGGCAATGCCTTTTGCCGACGCCGCTCAACGATACGTCCACCTTCGATAACAAGCGTTTCACCGGGCAGCACACGCTTGATGGCCGAATAAATTGTTTGTCGACCCGTCGTATACTGCAGTTGCACAAGCTCATTACGCGTCTGTGGCTCAAGCTCAGCCGCAACGATGCCTGCTTCGATCAGGGCCTCAGGCTCAGATGCAAAGGCAAAAGACTTAGCTGTCTCTGCATAATAGAGTGGCTTTATGCCAAAAGGGTCGCGCGATACACTAAGTCGTCCAGTCTTGGGATCATGGATTGCAATGGCATACATGCCGCGTAAATGTTCGGTATACTCAAGGCCATATCGCCTATAGAGCTGCAGAGGTAACTCGCAATCCGAATTGGTTGAAAATACAACGCCAGGCAACTCGTCGCGCAGCTCGACGTAATTATAGATCTCGCCGTTTGCCATAAGGGCCGCCCCACCCGTCTCAAAGATGGGCTGGTTACCGTTCACAAGATCGATAATAGCCAATCGAGTTTGAATGAGGGCAACGTTGTGAGACTGGTAATGGCCCTGCCCATCAGGACCCCGATGCGCCAGAGCTTGACCCATTGCTTGTAAAGCACTCGGTAACGGCAACGACCCGTCACACGTCATAATCCCCGCAATGCCGCACATTAATGTCCCACAAGGGCAAAAAAATCACGATAAAGCTTAATAACATGCTCTTCGCTGAACTGATTGCGATAGGCCCTATAGCCGTTTTCAACCAATTCAGCCATGAGTGTGTGATCTTCAATCAGTCGCTTCATAGCAAGAGCCAGTGCGTCAGCATTATCAATTGGCACCAATAACCCCGTTTCATTGTCTCTAATCAGGGAGAGAGGTCCGGCACTGGAAGCTGCGATTACAGGCTTACGTGCAGCCCAAGCTTCGATCACAACATTACCAAGAGGTTCATAGCGTGAAGGACACACAAGAAAATCGGCTGCCGCCAATAAAGCGGAAATATCTTGGCGCCAGCCGAGAAAATGTACGCGCTGTCTAACGCCAAGGGCCATAGCTTGCTCTTCTAGTGACGTTTGCAATTCACCTTCGCCCGCAAGCCATAGATGAAGGTGCGGCACCTGAGACATGGCCATTAGCAACACATCAAAGGCCTTGTTGGGATGCAACCGGCCCAAAGCAACCGCAAGAGGTGCATTTTCGGGGGTCTCGAGCGCCGCGCGGGATTGTGGACTGGCCGATGTAATGGAAACAAAATTAGGTAGATAGTGGGCTCGCCCAGAGGGCCAACCTTGGCGCACGAGATAATCAACTATATCTTGCGTATTGCCGATGAGCTGATCGCAATTCTTATAATATTTCAGATCATAATATCCGCCAAGACGAGCAACGTGAATAAACTTGCCGCGCGGACAAAATCGGGTTGCTCTATTCATCCACGTTAATACAATATCCGGATTATAATCCGCGATTACCCTGCGAAGCCCGATCTTTGTGACGAGATCCAAGGGTCCACCAAAACGAAATTGAACCGGCTCAACACCGCCCAACCGCAGACTGGTGGCACGCTCGGGATCACGGCGAATGACAACGCGCTGCTCCTGTCCCGCACGTTGCAACCCTACGGTCAAGCGGGTAAAAAAAGCCTCGGCGCCACCATGATGCGCGCCAGCCATGGCCTGAAGAAGCCTCCTCATAGATCGATATCCATCCCTTATAAAGCACTTTCAATGCGGTCCAACGGCTCCAGATAAAGCACAAAAACGATAAACATCAAACTTTGTGTCCCGGCGACGCTTCACCTCGGCGTTAAGCACTGCTACCATAGGCGCTCTTCCCAAGGAGATAGTCTCATGAATAGCGCCGATGTTCTCGACCAGCTGCTGAAAGCCTTATGGGCCCAATACAAAAAAAGGGTTCCCTATGCAGCCCAGTACCAGAATATGGTCGAACAGCGCGGCGGCAAAGTTCAAAATGACCACATCGCCTACAGAACAATAAACACCCAAATGGGCCAGCCAGCTGGCATCGAGGCCATCGCCAGAATTTTTACGGCCCTCGGATACGTAAAAAAAGGACGGTATGAGTTTACCGACAAGAAACTCACGGCATGGCATTATGAATTTGCTGCCGATCCAGAAAAGAATCCAAAAATATTTATTAGTCAGCTTGAAGTGGACAAATTATCACCTCAAACTGCAATGATCATCAAAGAAAGCCTAAAGGGCGCACCCGACCTGCTGTCAGGTGAAGAACTAGAACTGCTGAACCAACTGCGCAAGGACAAAACTTTAGACGAGAGCCGAAGCTCTTCGCTTGTTGCTGGACTAGTAAAGTTTTTTTCTCGCCCTTGGGCGCCGCCACTACGTTCGATTGTTGAAGACGTTAATAAGGAATCGCAATATGCGGCATGGACCTTATTGCACGGCAACGCGGTTAATCATTTTACGGCCTATATCAATCATCAAAATGTTGCTGAATGGCCAGATCTTGAAGCTACAGTTAATGCATTGAAGAAAGCCGGCTTACCCATGAAAGATGAATTCGAAGGTGAGACTGGCAGTAAACTACGTCAATCCTCCACACAGGCCTTTGACGAGGAATGTGATGTGAGAGAGAAAGATGGCAGCAAAGGCCGCCTTAAATGGAGCTATGCTTACTATGAACTCGCCGAACGAGGGACTATTCCGGGCCCAGACGGTAAACCAATTAAATTCCATGGATTTCTCGGTGAACAAGCTACCAATCTCTTTGAAATGACGAAGCGTGGATAAAATGAATATCAAGAAACCACTTATACTTGGCCTCGGCGGCGTCGGCTCACTACTGGCTGAGCTTCTCAAGGAATTAAAAATGGATGTTACGGCTTTTGATACAAATAAGCCGCAACATCTTCCTAAAGATATAAGTTTTATATCTGGCGACGCCAAGAACTCCGCTACGTTAGCTAAAATTTTTGGCGAGCACGATGCCGTTATATCTTGTCTCCCGTTTCAACTTACCTTGGGCGTTGCCGAGGCCGCTTATAAAGCCGGTATTTACTATTTCGACCCGACGGAAGACATTAAAACGACGGAGGCTGTGCGTAAATTGGCGCAAAACTCGCCCAAGACCATGATCCCACAATGCGGGTTGGCGCCCGGCTTTATTGCCATTCTTGGCGCCCATCTAGCATCTGCCTTTGACCCCGGCGCCTTGCGTTATATCAAACTTCGCGTTGGTGCTTTACCCCAGCACCCAACCGGACAGTTAGGCTACGCTGGCAATTGGTCTCTCGATGGCCTTATCCATGAATATATTGCCGAATGCGATGTTATCGCAGATGGCAAGCGCCACAAGGTCGCACCGCTTCGAAATGTCGAAATTTTGCGTATCGATGGCATGGAATATGAAGCCTTCACAACCTCTGGCGGTCTAGGCACTATGACCGAGACTTTTGCCGGAAAAGTCGAGACGCTCGACTACAAAAGCATCCGCTATCCTGGTCATTTATCCGGCATGAAATTATTATTAGAGGACTTGCGTTTTCGTGAAGATCCGGATGCTTTAGTCAAGCGGATTGGCAATGCACTTCCCCCAGATGACGAAGATCGCGTGCTCATCCATGCTTCAGCACAAGGACAAATCAATGGTCGCCTGCAAACAAAAGTTTTGGTAGCGCAATATGATCCGCTTAAGATTGCAGGCAAAGCAAGGCCAGCCATCGTCTGGACAACGGCAGCCTCTTTGGCGGCGGTAATCGAAATGGTAAGCTTTGCTATTCTACCACAAAATAAATTCATCAAACAGGAAGAAATCCCCCTGGCCGCCTTCCTGAAAACGACGCATGGCAAAAAATTTGTTGAACTCTGTCCCAAACTAGAAAGTGTTTAAGTCATGAAAGCAGCCGCCTTATTGAATGCTTTGGGTGTTAAACTGAGTTCATATTCGGGTAAAGGAATTGATGTCTACTCGCCAATTGATGGAACCAAATTAGCCGGCTTGAGAAGCGATAGTGTTTCCAGTTTCAACACCAAAATTAAAAATTCGGTGAAAGCCTTTCAAACCTGGCGTGACGTACCTGCCCCGCAGCGAGGCGAACTCGTTCGCCTCTTCGGCGAGGAATTACGTCGCCACAAAGATCAGCTGGCCCAACTTGTAACTATTGAGTGTGGAAAAATCTTCGCCGAGGGTTTAGGTGAAGTTCAGGAGATGATTGATATCTGTGATTTTGCCGTTGGTTTATCGCGCCAACTTTATGGCCTGACGATTGCCTCTGAACGGCCTGAACATAACATGCAGGAAACCTGGCTCCCCCTGGGGCCGGTTGGTGTCATTAGCGCCTTTAATTTTCCTGTTGCGGTATGGGCATGGAACTTCAGCCTGGCCATTACTTGTGGAGACCCTGTGCTATGGAAGCCCTCGGAAAAAACACCGCTTTGTGCCCTGGCATGTCAGGCCGTTTTTGAAAAAGCTTTGGGCCGCTATGTAAAAAATGGCCATGTCGCCCCTAGATATCTTAGCCAAATTCTGCTCGGCGATGCCAAACTTGGAGATCGCCTTATATCTAACCCAGCAATTTCGCTCGTTAGTGCCACAGGTAGCACGCGTATGGGTAAAGTGGTTGGCCCAAAAATAGCCGAACGCTTCGGCCGCTCTTTACTCGAGTTAGGTGGTAACAACGCTATTATCGTCAGTGATAAAGCCGATTTGAATTTAGCGCTTAACTCAATTCTTTTCGGTGCTGTTGGAACTGCCGGACAAAGATGTACGACAACACGGCGCGTTATCGTTCATCACAGAATATATGATAAGTTATTTGAACAACTCAAAAAAAGTTATGACATTATAGCTCATCATAAAATTGGCAACCCGCTCGATAAGAAAACTCTTGTCGGACCGTTAATTGATAAGTCCGCGTTTGAGCAAATGCAAAAATCGCTGAAGCAAGCTAAATCCCAAAACGGAGAAATATATTTTGGCCGTAGGGTCTTTGAGCGTAAACACGCTTCGGCTTACTACGTCGAGCCGGCTTTGGTAAAGCTACCGCGACAAACTGAAGTTATGCGTGGCGAAACTTTTGCGCCCATTCTCTACGTTATCCCTTACAAAACTTTGAGAGAGGCGATCAAAATTCATAATGACGTTCCGCAAGGATTATCGTCTGCAATTTTTACCAACGACTTACGCGAAGCGGAATTATTCCGTAAATACAGCGACTGCGGCATTGCCAATGTTAATATTGGCACGAGTGGCGCTGAAATTGGTGGCGCCTTTGGTGGTGAGAAAGAGACCGGCGGTGGCCGCGAGTCTGGTTCTGATGCTTGGAAAAATTATATGCGTCGCCAAACCAGCACAGTCTATTATGGATCAGAAAAACCTGCTCTAGCCCAGGGAATCATTTTCAATGTCTGATAAATCTGGGCCAAATACAGATGCGCTCAATCAGATTAAAAAGTTGCTAGGACCGTCCGGTTGGATCGATGAGCCCCATCGCATGCAGCCATATCTTACTTCATGGCGCAACGGATCGGTGGGCAACTCGCCACTTATTGCGTTACCGTCAACGACGCAAGAAGTCGCTTCGTTGGTCAAAATCTGTTACCAAAAGCAAATCCCCATGACTCCACAAGGCGGTAATACAGGGCTGGTTGGCGGCAGCATTCCCTCGCAAAGGGGTAATGAATTGATCGTCAGTCTATCGCGTATGAACAAAATATGTTCGTTTGATGCCGTAGGCTCAAGCATTACAGTTGAAGCAGGTGTTATATTAGAAAGCCTTCAAGATGTGGCTAATGATCGCGGGTTTCTCTTTCCTCTCAGCATAGCCTCTGAAGGCAGCGCTCAAATTGGCGGCATTATTTCGACCAACGCCGGTGGTACAGGTGTGTTGCGCTATGGGAATATGCGGGAGTTGGTGCTCGGACTTGAGGTAGTCCTGCCGGACGGTGGAATCATTGCAAACCTAAAAGGTCTGCGCAAAGACAATACAGGTTATAATTTAAGCCAATATTTTATAGGTGCCGAGGGCACACTTGGTATTGTGACGACGGCTACCTTAAAACTGTTTCCGAAACCAAACCAAACTTTGACAGCGATACTTGCAATCCCCAATGCCCAATGTGCTCTGGATCTATTACAGGTCTTTCGCAAGGAATGTGCCGAATACTTGAGTGCATTTGAAATCATGTCGGCGGCGGCATTAAAGTTGGTTATCAAGAATATACCCGGCGCTCGTTATCCGGGAAAGGCAGAAACTCCCTATTATTTATTAGTCGAGCTTGCAGCTTCATCAATTTCAGCTCCCCTACGCGCTGTTTTCGAGAATATGGCGGCGCAGGCCTTGGATAATGGTAAGATTCTCGATGCTGTCCTCGCCGAAAGCTTTGAACATGCAAAACAATTCTGGGCGCTTCGTGAAAGCACATCGGAAGCGTTGCGCAAAGAAGGAACGGGTATTCACTTTGATATCTCTTTGCCCTTGACCCAGTTGGCTGATTTTCTCGAAGACACAGGCAGAAAAATTAGTGCGGTGGCACCAGAAATGACACTTATGCCCTTTGGGCATATTGGCGATGGCAACATTCACTACAATATGTACATGCCCGCACCGCCAACGGCCATTTTTAGAAAACAGATTAAAGAAATTGTTTTTACCGAAGTTGTCAGGCGTCACGGCAGCATTAGCGCCGAACATGGCATAGGTATTGAACGCAAAGACGAGCTAAAAAAGTATAAGGCACCGGCCGAAATCAATCTTATGCACAAGATCAAACGAGCCATCGATCCTGATAATCTCATGAACCCTGGAAAAATATTTGACGCGTTGTATTAAGCAATGAAGACAAACAAAGACGGGGACCTCTCGATAGTCCCCGCCCTCGTTCCGAAGCCTACTTAGGCATGTTTCAGCTTAATCACGACAATGTTCGTTAGTACGCTGATTAGCACGAGGTGGCAGAATACCACCAAGAGCACGATGTGGCCGTAGCCCATCAGATTCATCAACATCACGATCGGCAAGCCAATCGCAAATGTACCAACGGTTAATCCCAGTTTTAGACCGCCACCGATATCTTTGGTGCCCGTCAACTTATCAAGCAAGTCAAAGATATGAGTTAAGCCATAGCTGGTAAGAAGTACTAGAAGTAGCGAGATACCATCCAATTTTAGAAAATCAATGGCATGTCCGCCACTCGTTGTCATTACGTCTCCAAACAAATAAGAGCCGTACCATAGGTAACCGACTATGAACTGTACCACCACAGCTATAAGCACTGTGAAGATGTTCGTCTTACCCATTATATTCCTCCACATAAAACGCAATGATGACCACTGCAGCTGAATTCTAAGTGATCATAGTTGATAGCGGGTTACGATTTACATGTGTGCGGTGCACTGATTAAATCTGGCTTTGCAGGCGCAGCATTGCCCTTGCAATCATAGAGAATTTCCTGCTGCATCTGCGTTGTATAAAATATGGCAAAAAATGGCTATTTTCAGTCATTCTAACACCTCATCATTTTATATAAAAAACGCTCGAGATTGTGCACTACAGCATTTAATTTGTATGACGAAATTGCGTTAGGGCTGCCCTTAAATGGTTATCAAAAATGTGCTCTTTGATAGAAGAATTTTCGATGACGTCATATTCGGAATAAGCCACGACCATTTATGCAGATAATTATCCGATCGCAGGTGATAAGGAAGAAGTTCTGCACCGGTTCTTCAGCTTCGAAACTTGATGGGTGATCATCGATCTCAAGAGTTGATGCTCCTGGTTTCAAGTCATAAGGGATTATGAGAAAATAGTAAGATAACTTAGGTCTAAGGTAAAATCTGTCAATTACTCGGCCGAGAAGCGAGGTTGACATGTCGCTCATAAGGTATTTTACCTTGTTGCGTAAGGAAAAATGAAAGACCAAGTCCTGATGAAACTATATTAACCATAACCTATCGTGTTAGTTTTTGCCCGAATATGACCATGATTACTTCTTTTTAATGACACCGTTGAAGCATTGATTAGCGAGCATAATTTTTTGGGGCAATGTTTTATGGATATGTATTTTACGCGGAGACGTTTATCCCGCCTTTTGTTTCAATTATATGGCGCTAGTTTGTTACTTTCATCGGCGCAAGCGCTGGCGCAAGCGGTGCCCAATATAGGATTGAATAGCCCCAATGGTGGGCTGATCAATTCAGATACAAATATGCCGACGCCTAATACGGGAGCGAGCCCCTACCGGTATTGGATGAGCGAAGGTGGTTCCTATGGGAATACTTTGACTATTCCAACGTCATTGGTCTCAACTGCAACCGTTAAAGCTGCCGGTTGGAATTCTCAGATGGGGTACAACGGTGATACGTTTTCTATTACATTTGGCACTCAAGGCGTTTTTCAAGAGTCGCAAACCAACAATGTAAGCAAAGTTTCTGTACAACAAAGCTATCAAGTCGAAGTCCCTACTGAGGTGGCTGTCGAAGTCCCAAAGGTCGTTACGACTTGTTCAACTAAAGAGGTCAACAAGAAATCAGTAAAAACATGCGTAGAGACGACCATTTATGTCAAGACATATGTCCCTGGCGAAAAGCTTGAAACACGCATAAATTATTTTACGGCACCAGCGACTGAAACAGTGTTGAGCCCCTATCAAAGTCAAACATTCTTTGCTGGCATGACCTATAGATTAAATGATAACTGGTCAGTCTCAGATTCAATTTCTGATGCCAAAGCAGAACAGAACGGCGGGTCGTACACTTATACGCCGCAAGCACCTGTAAATGGAACCATCACCACAAAACCAGGCGTGCTCAAGCCAAGCTCAGGCGAAGTCAGAGCCAATACCGTCACCCTGAGCTATTCAACTGACCTTCAAGGATTATTAAATATTGAGCAAGTTAACGTAAAAGGTATTACATCACTATCGTCCGACGGCTCGACAGTCGGAGTGAATGGTACAATCAATATGAATGTACCGGCCATTTTGTTTCTCGAACATGCGAAACTAGTCCTTGGCGGAGGTGCTTATAGAATAACGGGTACACAAGACGCCATCATTAATCCGTCAAACAATACTGCATTCGAGGGGGTGCAAAGCGCTCAACTACAATACAATCTATCTTTTGGAAACGTGATGTTTGACGGTGGCCCTTTTGTAAGTGGAACACAATACTCAATACATAAAGGCAGTTGGCGGTCTTGGACTGTTGGCGTTAAGGGTGAAATACGAAATTTATTTGGCAGTAGTTCGCTGGGTATACTTCAAAGATTATCCTTTGGGTTTACAGCACAAGATGAGTTATTTGAATACTCTGATCCTGTATTCACACGAAGAATTAATCCAGCCGTTGCTGTACATGCGAGAGCTGAATTCTAGATTGGCCCTTTAAGTTCCAAATAAACTAGCGCCCAGCTTGCCGGCTCCAACCTATGACATTGATAATATCGGCGCCATCGAAGACAGCGTCCAATGTATCTGCGCCAGACATATCAGCACCTTTAAGGTTTGCACCGGAGAAATCAGCACCTCTCAAATTCGAGTTTCTCAAATTAACCCCGGCAAGATTAGCACCGATCAAATTAGCTTCCTGCAAATCGCAGCCTGCTAATTGAGCGTTCTCAAAGCGCCCCATTAACAACTGTGAACGTTGCAAGCGGCTTTTTTGGCCAGGAACATGAACGCTGCCAAGGCGTGCTCCATTTAATTTTGCACCAGATAATGTTCCTCCTTCAAGGCGTATGCCTCGCATATCAGCACCACGCAAATCTGCCTGCCGCAAATCGGCATAAGATAGATCGGCCATGATAAGAAGGCTGTCGCTTAGATCAACACCATAAAGTTTAGCTGAAATCAGTAAGGCGCCAGATAAATTAGTCGCTTTAAGAGCCTGGTTGACGAGATCATAACCGCTGAGATCTAAACGTTTTCCTACGGTGCCACTACTGGCAATCCATAGATCGTGTTGCTTGATATTTGAAGCAAGACTACTGCCAAGATCTGAAAGCGAATGGTGATTACGAGCACCTTTGTATGAAGCGGCTTGGTTTAATTGAGTATCCTCAACAATGGCGCCGATAAGATTGGCATTATTCAGTATAGTCTTGGCTAATTCAGCGCCCGTTAAATCAGCACCTTTAAAGTTAGCGCCCGTCATATCCGCCAACGACAGATCAGCACCTTGTAGATCGGTACATGTTAGATTGACATTGACCATTTGCGCCCCACGTAAAACCGCCTGACGTAACACCGAATTTGTCATGTCTGTTTGGCGCGTAAACGAATCAGAAAAGCGTGCCCCTTTCATATTAGCTTCATCAAATACGATCTGGGATGAATTCGTAGCGCCGCCCGTAGCTCGCCCTCCCCCCGTCCAATCCTTACCTCGCTCCCATTGAACCAGTGTACCCTCACGCAAATCTGTCTCCAAAAGTTTGGCTTGCGTTAAGTTTGTACCATTCATAATAGAGCCCCGCTTATCGGCCCGCGTAAGATCACAACGAAACATATTGGCTTTAGATAAATCAGCACCATATAGATTTGCACCCACAAGCTGAGCGCCTGACAAACGCGCGTAAGTGAATTTGACACCCGAAAGTTCAGCCTCGCCGAGATCAAAACCGCTCAGATCTTGGTTCGATAGATCGCAGAATTTAAGATTGGCACGAATTCCGCCGTGCCGCATATGACGATAAGCGTTATGACGTTCGAGGATATTTGTCAGTTCTTCAAAAGTTGGCTTGCGACCCTGCACACCTCTAAATGATTGACCACCACTCATTACCCACCTTCAAATTGGTACAAAAAATGTATCGTTGTAGGTTAACGTGACGTCGGCAATATTCATATGCTTGAGTATGGTTAATTTAGATTTTTGTAAGACGCCTCTTTGGCTTAAAAGCTCATTTACTTGCGGCTTAAAATTTAGGACAACATAAGTACCTATTTATTTCTGTTGCCATCACTTTTTTAAAAGAGGCGGTGATTCGCCGTAATTGTTGAAGATGGTAACTCAAATAGAGGGCTGTTTAATTATATACATAGAAACTTTTTTGTTATTGAAGAGTATTTAATGGGTCAAACAATTTTATATAGTGAGCCTACTGAAGAGCAAAGTGATTTGGCACTATTTCCACAAATTAGCTCATCAACCAATTTCAGTTTCTCTGAAATAGACGAAATACGCGATGTTCTAGCTGAACCGCATTCACGCCGACAAATTGCACATCATTTTCTAAAACTAATGTCGGTGCTTGGTACCCATGCCGATGAGGATGATGAAGGGCAACAGCTCGAGGCTGAAATCGTCAATACGCTGCGTATTTCAGCTAGCCTAGACAGCACGCTCGTTAGAAAACAATTAGATGCCTTGCGAACCTGGCACAATCGCATAACGGAGATAGGCGCGGGCCAAGAAAAGTTTCACCTTATTATGTTTCCTGTTCTTTGGGCCTTAAGTGACAACGGCTATTTGCGTGATCTGGCCTTCTATGGCTCGGCTTTACATTACACGCTTTTGCATAGCGACTCACGCCATGACGCCACATCCAATCACATGAAACTTGAGGCCTTTATCAAGGAATTGGAGCCACCAACGACACCCGTTTTACACAACACAAAAATGAGAGATAAACCAACATTTCGCGGTATAGGACGCGAATACTGTGAAGCAGCTCTAGAGATAGCCACTAAAAGAATAAAAGAGATCGGCAGTTACTTGCAACGTCGCTTTGGCCGTCAGTATCCACCATCCGAGAAGGGCGATGAAGATTGGGAAAGGGAAAGATTATATAGACGATTAGGCATTAGACGTGAACCACTCGTTCCATTGACCAAGCGAAGCGGCCCTACCTCGCTTCGTGGTCTAACACGGGCCGTTGCCGTAGCAGCAGCAGAACTATTTGGCTTGGGACCTAACTGGGATATGAAGATATCAGCTGAAGTTCTTCAAAAAATCGCCGATGATAAAACAACCCACGAATATGTCGGCCATAAAGTTCTGGAACGTCACGATAGATTCTATCGTCAAGTTGAGGAGGTTCTGAGTGA
>JABDFY010000020.1 GCA_013286365.1 Alphaproteobacteria bacterium | reverse complement strand
ACCCCCGGCAGATGGTGCCGATTTTCATGATGCCTGTTGATGCTGGCAGCGACTTCAGCCGCATGCACCCAAAGCGTCATTGTGCGGCCAGCGCGTAACAGCACCAAAGCAAGTGCTGTCCCCCAAGCGCCGCCACCTATAATGCCAAAGTTTTGAAATTGAGATGTCATCTATATCTGGTAATTGTCTGGATCTGCCTTCCCTTAACCCTAATTGCTGAAATAGGAAAGTGAAACTATCGGGCCTTTAACTAGCTTGGTGTTTTTGAACCAGCTTCGCTAGTCTACTCTAAGAATTCCAAGAGCTACTGGGCCTTAACTTTTGGGATCTGTTTAAACCAAGCGTTGCCTGGCCAGCGATAAAGCAGATAGAGCGCAGATATCTGTAAGATTATATCGGGCCCATCGGTTAGATATTCGAGAATAGTATGATAAGGCGGCACCGCCATCCATAACACTTCCAGAACAAAACCCCACAGCAGTGTCGATCTTGCCCAGTTCTTGCCCTCGCCGATCTTGACGACTACCCAAGCAGATAAAGCCGCCAGCATAGTGTAACTTGCAACCGTCACTTCCAATAATGTGCTCGGCTTGACCGTGATGAGATCTTGAAGTTGCTCACTGATGGCACTTTCTATTTCAGGAATACTCTGCCAAGTCTCATAAATGCCAAATAAACAAGCCCAGGCCGTCCATAACCATAAAATCCACTCGGCATAAAGGACGGTCCTAGGTTTTTCTTGTTGATCTTGATCAGTCAAATATTCCTCGCGCACAGAAGCTGAACAGTTGAGATTGACATTTGTTTCTGAACCTCAATTTTAACCTACCTACGGAAAAATTTTCTCAATTTATACCAAAATGATCGTCGATTGCTCTTTTCCTTAAAGGCCTCAAGCACAGCGGCAGCTGAACAAGCTTGAGCTAGCATCAGGGCTGTCTTACCGCGATTATTTTTGACATTCTTATAGGCACCAAGCCGTAATAATTCGCGCGCTGCATCACCATGATTATTTCTGGCCGTGAGATGAAGTGGCGTATCACCATCTTGGTTGCGCTGATGAATGTTTGCCCCTGAATCAATGAGCGCTATGATCGCTCTTGTGTGACCATTTTCAGCTGCCTTATGCAGTGGGGTTATGCCTCGCTTATCGCTTACGTCTAATTTCGCGTTGGCAGAAGCTAAAATCCTAATCGAGTTGCTTTGGCTGTTTGCGGCGGCGTTGTAGATGGCCGTGCCGCCAAAGTCGTCGCTAGCATTAACGTCTACCCCTTTTTCAATTAACTCGCGAATAACCTTCGTATCACCCCGGCTCGCGGCTTCATGAAGATCGAGTGTAACGGGATGCCGGCCCAACATACCGCCTAGAATAAACTTGTCCGACGTATCCTTTGTCATTGCGGCGATGCCAACAGAACCTGGCCCGTTCTAGGCTCGACTGTGAGGATTACAGGAATTCCTGCAGGGCTGATCGCTGTATATCTTTGAGGGTTTGTTGGCGACACACTGACATTCGAATAGCCTTGTTGCTGCAAGCGACGGCTTACGGCGTCAGCACTCAGCGGACCTTGCGCAGCAGATCCCAGTTCGGTCCCCATTCCAACAGAATTGCTTAATGTCTGATCCAAAAGAAGTTGTGCCGAAACATTGTTTGATTTGGTCACAACAATTAAAAGAGCCAGCGCCATAACCGTCAGAATTGATTCTTTCACGACAAACATCCCTTCCTTGTACGAATAGACCCTATGCAGGCGCGTTCGCAAAAAATCTCCAAGGACCGATTCTAGCTCTTAGATTACAACTAATACAGGCCCAAAAAAGGTAAAATATTGACACTTCCCAGAGCTGCAAGAAAAAATACTAAATATACACGGTGCAACTTGGCTGATCGTCGGCTACGAGGGCAATATAGGGTCAGCCTTAGCGTTCATGGCAGTAATTCCCTAGAATCAACTCGTTGTTAGGCCTCTGTATTCTTTGGCACTTACATTTATCGGGCGTGAGCGGTTGATCTTTCATAGTCTACAAACTGCTTTAATTTGTCGTAGGTGGCATACCCAGGATACAAATGCCTGCCCACAACAAACGAAGGCGTCACACTTACGCCGATACTTCTGCCTAAGGTAATGTTGTCTTGAATTTGCTGGGCAATCGCAGGATCGCCCATATCTTGCTTCAGTCTGCCAACATCAAGTCCGACGCTAGCGGCTGCTTGATAAATCATTTCTTCACCCGTAAGACGAACATCTTTGCTCATAAGAATGTCGTGTAACTGCAAATATTTGTTCGGGTCTTGACGGGCACTTGCCAACGTTGCGATAGCCGCCGTAACCGAAAGAGCCCCAAGCTTGGGAAAGTCTTTGTATACGATTTTTATATTACCGTCTTCCTGAAGAATTCTCTCAAGGCCTTCCTCTGAAGCCTTACAATAACTGCATTGATAATCGTAGAACTCAACTATGGTCACATTAGCGCTCGGATTACCAAAGGCCGGTGATGAAGGGCTGTCAAAAATGGCGCGGGCATTCAACGCGATTGCGGCAGCATTGTTTGCGTCTTGCGCATTTAGTAAGACGGGTATGAAGATGCCAAGAATAACAGTAAGTAGCAAACAGCTGTTGCGCATTATATGCCCTCCCCGTTTGATAGTGATATCCAGATCGTGTAGGCAGGGTTTACTCTATAAAGATTAAGTAATCTTTACTTGGCTAGTGCCAGAAGATCACAGAGAACGATGCTGTAGGATGGATTTAGTTTAACCGACCACTACTGTCCTATTTTTTGTTTTCTGCTACAGTTTGAAGAGAGGGCGAAAAAATGGTTGAAATTAACATCTTATATAAAGGCGAGTTGCGCTGTACGGCCGTCCACCAGCCATCAGGCACAGCGTTGATTACGGATGCACCGATAGATAATCATGGTAAGGGTGAAAGCTTCTCTCCAACAGATCTCGTGGCGACAGCTCTTGGCACATGCATGCTAACCATAATGGGCATCTCAGCACAGGCGATGCATATTGACTTAAGCGGCACCAAAGTCGTGGTGCGCAAAGAGATGGCAACCAAATCTACCCGGCGCATTGGCACATTGGCGGTGACAATTAGTGTTCAAGCAACACTCGAAGAAAATCAGAAGCAAAAACTCATTACCGCAGCAATGGCATGTCCCGTACACCATAGCTTACATCCCGATGTACAGATGCCAATCGAGTTCAATTGGGCATAGGTTAAACACCAGACTTTCCAATATGGCTTTGGACTCCATAGCAAGTTGGCGTCCTCTCATAGATACAATCAGAACGCATTTCATGGATTATGTGTTGAATCTACGCAATATTTTTTCCCTGTTTAGGATTGAGTATCTTTGAACGAAGGGCTTACAATATTCTAAATCAAGCAGTCAGGGGCGGACTTTGCACATACAGGCTTTTTTTGATAAAGGCACTGCGACAGTCACATACGTCGTGAGTGATCCTGTTACGCGATGCTGCGCTATCATAGACCCTGTGCTGGATTTCGATCCGCAAACAGGTGTCATGTCGACCAAATCTGCTGATCTGTTGATCGATTACATTGAAAAATCACGGCTGATTGTGATGTGGTTGCTGGAGACGCATATCCATGCCGATCATCTCACCGCAGCACATTATCTACAACAAAGAATTGGCGGTGAGACGGGTATTAGCGAGAAAATTATCGATGTTCTCAAATACTGGGTACCGGTTTTTAATACCGCAGAAGACACGCCAGTAGATGGCTCACAATTCGACCGATTGTTCAAGGATGGGGAGACCTTTAGCGTTGGTTCCTTGACGGTCAAGGTCATGCATACCCCGGGACATACGCCTGCTTGCGCCAGCTATCTAATCGGAAAGGCTATTTTTGTTGGTGACACCATTTTTATGCCTTATGGCGGCACCTCACGCGCTGACTTTCCAGGCGGAAATGCGGCTACGCTTTACCGCTCGATAAGAAAAATACTTTCGCTGCCCGATGAAACAAAAATTTTTACCTGCCATGACTATCCGCCCGAAGAACAAAATCCTGCTTGGGAAAGCACGGTAGGTGAACAGAAGAAAAGAAATATAATGATTGGGGAAGATGTGACTGAAGGCCAATATGTCGAAACGCGTAACAGACGAGACAGTACACTGTCCGCACCACGTTTGCTGTTACCGTCCATTCAAGTCAATTTGCGCGCTGGCAACCTCGGTAAACTGGAAGACAACGGAACGCAATACCTTAAAATCCCATTGAAGCTGGCATGATCGGTGAATGCGACACTGTTCAAGCCAATTCGAGCCCTCCCTATGAGCCGTCCGCAACGCACCACAACTTGCTAAGGCGCGGCAACAGCTAGAATCCGGGTCTTTTCTATGGCTGTTGGGCCTGTTAGTTTCTGGCGTTCAGAGATTGGAAACACTAAGGCCGGGGTTTGAACCATGAAACTAAAATCAAAAAATATGCGATGGATTGCCTTGGTTGGCTTGGTCTTTTTGCTGTGGGCTTGTGCAACGAGCGATAATGTAAATGAGCGGATTAAGTACTGGAAAGATTTAGCAAATACTGAGTTACCTATCGGTTCGACTAAGGATCAGGTCTTGGTCTGGGCACAAAAGCATTCGCTTCATCCGTCCGGTATGTATCCGCCGCCACAAGGATTTTATGGAAACTATGCTTCTTATTTTGCCGAGTCTGTACCGGTCGAACGATATCTTCGTGTTTGCGCCGAATGGGAGATTATTCTCGATTTTCATTTTGACGCAAATAACCTGTTAATCAAACAAGAAGTAAATGAACATGGCGTTTGTTTGTAATGAAAATTTCAGTTTCCGTTCGTCATGCAGCTATTGAAGATGCCGCTGATCTAGCGCGAATGCATCGCGCGACATGGCAACACGCTTATCGAGACGTGCTGCCCGCCAGTTTTTTGCAAAGTTTGGATACCACAGAGTTAGAACCGAATTGGGAAAAAGATATAACCAAATATCAGGAAGCCGGTAACCATATTATGCTCGCCGATACTGAACATGGCGCTCAAGGCTTTGTGATGTTTGGACGAGGCCACGAAGGAGTTACAACCCCAGCTACCGGCCCAGGTCATAAACTGGGCCAAATCTATTCGTTGTACGTTATGCCTAATTTTCAGAAACATGGTCTCGGCAAAACCATGATGGAAATCGCATTTGAAGTGTTGGGTAGTGAAAGCTATACCGAAGTTTACCTTACAACGTTTGAGGCAAATGTAGCCGCACATCGATTTTATGAAAGACAAGGCGGTATTAATGCCGGTGTTGAAACGATCGCGGAAATAGGCGGTGAGAATGTGCTTAGCCGCGCTTATTGGTGGCCTTTAACTCTCCAACCTTGATTTCCTTAAAAGATTTGGCATGCCGGATAGGATTAATTCACAAACTAAAAGTTGTTGTTTTTATTAATCTCTACAACCGCAAGACACAATATTACGGCTCGAGGTTTACGCCTGTTGTAATGGCGCCTGATGGTAAATGCCGCATAATCGCGGCATAACTTGGTTCGGATTCAAGAAGCAATTCAGCACATCTCTGCTTAATCGCTCTTTGGAGGATGGTTGTGATGACAACAATATTTTCGGCACCATCCCTTTCATACAATTCTCTCAACGAGGCGGAACTCGGCGCAAACAGGGCTTTGGTAAACTCCGCAACGCCTGCATGCCAGTCTACGCGTACACTACGAACTGTATTAGCCACTCGTTCTGGCCATTGCGCCGCCTTGTGATGTAGAATCTCGATCGCATCCTGTGAATCGTCCCCACTCATGACTCCTGCTCCAATGGCTCCTAAAACCCCACCCGCCCCAAAACCAATTATTTCCACACGGCCAGCATCGTCAGCGGCATCATTAAGTTCACCGATTTCTTTGTAAGCCCGCTCATAATCTTTTGTTTTGGGGCTATGAAGGCCAACATCTCCGGCACGTACAAGCGCGGCAACGAACACCGAATTCATGCGATTTCCTGGAAGAGTCTTTTGCGCCTGCCCAATAATATTAACCAGCTCATCAGGCGAAGCCGCAATTTCGATCATGTCCTCGAAGCCTGCATAATTCCAACTATTGGTGATGGCGCTGGCAACGGTTCGTAATATGTTCCATCTCATAATATGTTTTTTCCCTTTAAAATTCTGGTTTAAATATACCATATAGCTGGCATCGATATATTTTCACTGAAGAAACAAGCAATTAGTAGTTGTTAGTCGAATGGCAAGTTTTAGAAATAGATCACCTAGGCCTGCTTCAGTCGTCTTTCTGATACTTTAAGCATTCTCTAAAAGGCATCGAGCAAACTGCTCATACTCACAATTTGGACGAAAAGTTAGTCCGACAAATTAGGGTGTTGTTCTTGCGGAAGGTATTGCCGGGTGAGGGATAAGAGACCTTTGATGAGTGAGAGGTGCCGTAACTACGCCTTCAGAAGGTAGGGGGAGCTGAGGCACCGCCGTTTTGTGAGGCGGTGATGAGCGACGACCGTTCGTCTGAGCGGGAGCGGCAGGATTTGTTTGAAGACGATCAGGATTAAGCCGATGCGCTTCTTCCAGATGGCCCGCAATAAAGCCCGCAGTGGATGAAGTAATAAGATTTGAATCGACTTCAACACAAGAACTAGCCCCGCATAATTGGGGCATATTATTTTGCTCAGGAATAGTGGGGTTAATAAGCGATTTCATATGTGCCGTGCCATCGGCATATTGTTCCAAAGAATTATAAACAAATACTCCGTCATTATTTTTAGCAGTTATTGGGATAAACTTTCCATGGCCAACGTTATCTACAACGCTGGTAGCGGCAAGAACAATGCCACCCCTATTCATGCGAAAACCCAAAGAAGTTACATCAGAGTTTAACATGTAGTTATGGCCATCAAGATTTACTAACAATTCTTCATGACCATGAATAAATTGGTTGTCGGCATTAAAAAAAATGCCTCCAACTAAATACATTTTTGAATCGTCTATTCCGATCTTACTCAGAATTGAGCGCTTGAGATATGCAATATCCGCACACTCACCCATACCTGATGTTAACGTTGCATGTGTCGTTTGATACCAATCATCGCCTAACTTTGCCTCATCCTTATCAGAATCCGGCAGATATTTTATCATTTCATTGACATACGAATTGACGAGTTGGACTTTGGTCATGTCGCTAAATTGTGATGATTTTAACTCGCTAATGAATTTATTCATGGCAACAATTCGTGGATTGCAATTGCCTTGTCGGCTGCATTCCTGAATTAGACGATCAGATTCTTTTTCTCTGACCGCATAGGACGTAGATTGGCGCTCTTCTCTTGAAACTAATTCCGCCATAGCGTCTTGTAATGATGAAGGCACTTCCTGTTGGGCCAACGGAAGTAAAGCCCAATTGCCTATTGCGCCTGGTATTTAGGGAATGGAATCTGTTGCCATGACAATATCTGAAAAATCAGAAATGTGTTTTAAGTAAATTTAAACAATAGCCATTAATTTCAAATTAATAGGGCTTTGTTGAATCCAAATTAACAGGGCTCGATTGTAATTTTAACCCCCTAATACTATCGTTAATAGTTCTCTAATCTTAGTTTTCAGTAAGCCGTGGCGAAATTTGTAGTACGAGTTCCCCGTACACCGATTAATCCCTGAGTGGCGCGCCAACAAAGCAGATGGATTGCCATTATTTCATGAACTATCAATAGAGCCTGCAAGTCAGACATTCATAAGGTATTGTTAAAGATTCAAAGTCTCGTGAGAATAAAGTGCTTTAAATGCATCTTATGGGCCCAACAAAAAACTTATGAACGGGTGATAAGCTTAATAAGCATTAAGTTTCTTGGCAAAAAATATAAGGCAAAACGGGTAATTATCCATTTTTATACATATTCACAGATTTTTTAGAAATAACTTATAAAATTCGAGTAAATTATTTGATAAATTTGAAAGGAGAAATTTATGGCTAACCTTATGCAGTACCTCTAACTCCTCCTGTTTCTTCAGCTCCAGCCCCTTCTGGTGCGGCCAATCATAGTGGCCAATTTTGGGATCACAGCAATGGGTGGAGACGCAATGATAGTGTTGATCCGAGATGCAATCAGAAACAAACCGGCCTGGCTCTCGAGCCATGGATGACGAGCTGTCCATTGCGTTGATTAAAACCATAGTCGTTGTGGCGCCAACGGGAAGTTTATTAGTGATCCCGGAAGAATACGTGGTGAGCTCCAGCGCCGGTTGGATGCACGAGAGGACAAATCAACCCGTAGAAAAGACGCGGTACTGGTGCATAACTTCGATATCGCCCTGCCGCATGAATTAACCCTTGAACAGAACATCTTTCTGGCAAGGGATTCTGTCCGGATTCTACAAATCCTGGATGGCGTCCCGTACTTGATGAATCGGTGTACTTCTGTGGTCGGCTCAATCATGCCGTTGGCGGCTATGAGGTTTGCCATGGTCTTTCTTTCCCCGCGCAGCTTCAATAAATCGCCCTTGATGCGCATTTCGCTGACGGTGGCCTTCAGGTAAGCCCGGCTGAATGGCGTCGATACAGAGAAGCGTTTTTTGAGGACGCGTGAGGCTGCCTCTATCTTCTGAGGTGTTATTGTCTGTAACGGTGACTGGTGTTTGCGTTGCAAGGTTGCAAGTTCCGTCACGATGGCATCACGTCTGGTCTGATGCTGCTGAATACGGGTCTTGAGCCTATCATTGAGTTCAAGGACGCCCATCTCGACGCCTTCAAACAGCTTGGCTTCGGCCTGATCAATGTCCTTGAGTTCTGTTTCAAGTTTTTTAATGTTTTGTTTATCTTCGCCGCCATGCTTGTCGGTCAGGCGGCGCAGTTCGTCAATGATCGTGCGGATATATTCAGGCGTATAGATTTTGTCCCTGAAGGCATCCAGAACCATGGTGTCGAGGATGGCCATGGGATAGTTGGTTGATTGGCAGGCAGCATTGCCCTTGCTCAATCTATTCGAGCATTTGTAATAGCGATAGCGGTTACGCTTGGCTGTGATCTGCACCATGGTCGCCCCGCAGCAATCACATTTGAGGAGACCCGTTAAAAGGTTAGGTGAGGTCTCGCGCCGTGAGGCGAATTGAGTCAGCATATGGGCATTTCTTAGCTTGCTGGCTTGTTCGAACATATCCTGATCGATGATGGCGGGAACTGGCACTTTGACCCATTCGGATTGGTCTTTGATCTTGAAGGTCTTGGAATCCGTCATGTTGAACACATGCCATCCGGCGTAAGTTGAGCTGGATAAAATATTCTGTATCTTCTGCACCCGCCAGAACTTGCCTCTGTTCAAGATACCCTTGGCATTCAGGGTCTTAGCAATCTCTTTCATGCCCATGCGTGGGCCGTTTTTGCCGTGGACATAGAGGGTAAAGATTTCCCGCACGATGTCAGCTTCAGCCGAATTGATAGCCAACTTTTTCTTCATGCGGCCCCGTAATCCGGTTTGCCCCGCATCAACGGTCTTGTAGCCAAAGGGCGTTTTTGAGCCGTTGAAGTAGCCTTGGCGGGCATTTTCCTGATGCCCCTCAGTGTGTGTTTCGCTATTTCCTTGCTCTGATATTCATCGAACAGCATGAACATATGGCGTTGCATATCGCCCGAGGGGTCGTTCTGCGTTTGCTGGGTAATAGAAATAAACTGAACGCCAGCCTTCGTAAGTTTCTTCTGATACATGGCGCCCATGACCAGATCACGGAAGAAGCGCGACAGGCTATGCACCACGACAGCCTGAAAGGGCGCAGGCTTCATAGCGACATCATTCATCATGTCCTGAAACACAGGCCGCTTGTCATCAGTCGCACTGGCGCCCGGCGCGATATATTCTTTCACCACAACATGCCCATTACGTTCAGCCCAATCACGCATCTGGCGTAACTGGTCAGGAATGGAGAGGTCATTCTCCGCCTGCCGAGCGGTTGATACGCGGGCGTAGATGGCTATTTGCATGGATTACCTATGGGGTAAAATTTGGATTTTTGCTGGGTGTGTTTTCTGGCTTTAGCAACCCCCTGATACAGTCAACAAAGCGAGATACACGTCCAATTGCTTGTTGCGCTCTTTCAAGAGGCACTTTTGAGTTTGCCCCAAGCTCATAATCCGCAATTCTCTTCAAATCATATGTTTGAGGTAAAATACTATGGAGCTCTTGCGGTATCTTCGGCTCACTGCGGCAGAGAGTTGCAAATTGTATGTTGATACTTTTGTGAGAAACGCCCTTTTTACGGTCAATGAGAGACCCACGATCTTCTAAAATAGCTGGCTGCATTTAAGGCAGACAAATAGGCAAGGCGGCCTGCTGAATTGCCATATCCTGCCTTGGCGACGCCATGCGCTTCGGTCAATTGTTCAATTGCTTTGTCCAGATATTCCCAAGCCCGCGCCGTCATAAATCAACACCATCTCTACGAATTTCTTCCATCAGAGGTGACTGATTATAATAAGCCTCGTTCCCATAAGGCAGGGCATGAATATCAGCTAAATCATCTATGAGAATTTCCGTAACCACCGGCAATATTTTATCGAACTCTTGCCATCTGTCGCTGAAATCCTTCAGAAACACCGCAACATCATAATCAGAATATTCATCTGCATCGCCACGCGCACGCGAACCGTAGAGAACAACACGATCCAACCTATCGCCAAAGATTTTATCCAGGGCGAGGCGGAGACGGGAAAGGACGGGATCTACCTTCTTTTTCATGTCGTCACTATAACAGTCTTTTTCTTTAAAAACCATTACGTCTGCAAGGCGCATACGCCACCGGTTATTGGTTATTTGCATGGCATACTCTTTCTTCAGCCCTATGATCGATCGCTCAACCTGAAAAGGTAATCGGTTAGCCTGTTTATAGGCTCTGTGGCTTCGATCCGATAAACCTTCAATCCCACAGGATCGATACCGCTCATAGATTTTATAGCCTGTCTTTCGCGAGATCCCGAACTCTTCACAGAGCGCACTTATCTTCTCTCCATCAAGCACTCGCCCTATAAATTTAATCCGTTCGTCCATGAGGTTACTTGCTTTCCAAGGCATTTGGGACCTCCAAAAGCCTCGATTTTGTAACCTATCCGCTCGGAATAAAAACCAACCTATCCGGTCAGTATGGACCCATAGTTAATTGGCGTGCCCGAGAGGATTTGAACCTCCGACCTCCAGTTTAGGAAACTGATGCTCTATCCAGCTGAGCTACGGGCACATAGTAACAAAATCAAATAGTTGGGACTTTAGTGCAAGCAAGAAATGCCGTTTGCCCACGAAATTGCCCACGAAAATTTATTTTGCTTAGATATTGGGCGATCATGTAAGTAGTTCTTGCAAGGGCTTCCTTGAACCAGTGCCCCCTACTTTACAGGGGTAGGGGTTTCGAAGATTGACCGCCTCTCTCTCGGACCATTACGGTCATATTTTATAAATAAATCAGCACCTTATTTTTCTAAGTGTTCTCGTGTGTTCAAGCGTGGGTATAAATCATTTGTCCTGCTACCCCTCATTGATCAAGGTGTTCGATAAATGAGCAAAAAGAACAAACTCTTTGGAGAGCGCTGGCAAGTCGGCAGTCAAATTGGCAGCGGCGGCCAAGGACGCGTGCATCACGCGACAGATACGAAAAATCCGGCTTCCGGAAAATTCGCATTGAAGACGGTGGACCGTCCTAAGAAGCATGAGCGATTTCGGCGGGAAATCGAGTCCGTAACCAAGCTTGATCACCCTCATGTGATTAGAATAATCGACCATTCAAATCTTGATGAGATCGGAAAACCGGGCAACATCCCTTATTTCGTGATGCCGTTGGCTGAGGGAAAAGACCTTACTTCCCCTGACCGCCTCAAAAATTACGCAAGCAATATTGAACAGGCAATAAATGACTTAATAAAGATGGCATCTGGTCTTTCAGTCGCCCACAGCGCAGGCATCATTCACCGCGATATTAAACCAAAGAATATTCTCTATACGAAGGACGGCCAACCGCTTATTGGCGATTTCGGAATTTGCTTGGTGAGCGATGAGCAGCGCCTTACCGAAGACGGTGAAATAGTTGGACCACGACACTTCATTGCTCCCGAATTAGACGAAGGTCGGTTGCTTGAAGCAACAGCGGCAGCCGACGTTTACTCACTCGGTAAAGTTGCTCTGTACATGATTTCTAATGGCCTAATTGCGGCAAGAGAAGAATTGGGAACACCCGAAATTCGGGCGGTTTTGCAGCGCAGCGGGATGCATACAAGACTAGGAATACTTTTAACGGAGATGATTTGTGACATCAAATCGCGCATCAAATCTATGGACCAGATTATCGAACGCCTAAAACTAATCAGAGACTGGGATGTAAAGAATGAGGCCGGCGCGTTAACAGAAGCAACCTTGTCTGGCATTACAGAAATGCAAATGAAAGCGGCAGAGAAAATGCAAGCGACGACAGCTGAGGAAGACCGTAAAGAAAAAGCGAATGCGGCTCGTGTTGCGAAGCAATTTGATTTCGGAAAGTGGTTGGAAGGCGAATTTAAAAAAGTTGAAGATCGCTTTGACAAAAGTGGTTTGATAAAACCAAAAGCAGATTTGGCGAGTATTCCTAACAACTTTAATATCGAAATTGGCGGTGTAATTTATGGTTCAAAAGGCGGCATGCAATTAGCGATAGAACGTGGGGATGGGATTACGCATCTTGTTCAAATGCATTTGTGCGATGAGCGAGAAAAAGACAATTTGAATATGAGCGTTTCTGATGAAGACCCGCGTCTCGTATTGGTTCCGTTCTATTGGAGAAAAGTAAACCCTGCGTACAGCAAAGCGCCGGCACTTATGGGGTATCTAACGCCTGTAGCCCAAGTAGGACAAATTGAGGGAAAAGTGGAATTTGGCCAGTTACTCTCCGGGAACGGGCCGGGGCTTAAACTTTCAAGATCGTCAGCGATTTCACGAAGCTTTAAACCTGCTATTTCCCTATCTGAGCAATTTCGTTGGGTCGATTGGCCGCAAAATATAGATAAAATCAGAAAGTTACTCGACGCAAGCCTTCAAACATCATTCGACTTTATAAATTCAGGAAGCGATGAAATCGGCAATTGATCATTCTAATCAACCCGGCGCAGCACAAAGACCAGTGATTGATTTTGATAGGCCTCGCGTCAAAGGCTTTCGAAAATTTTTGCTGGACAGCATTCCGTGCAACCCAGTTAGCGCGCGCCAAGAATTAGAAGAATTGCGACTGGCTGATTTGGTTATTTGTTATCTCAATTGGCGCGATAGATTTTTACAAATCACACCCCGAAAGGTGGTGACTTGGGATGGACTAATAAATCATGGTTGCTTCCATCGAAATCGAAAGAAGATACTAGAAATCGCGGCATTAATCGAAAAAGGCGTTGATCTAACCCCTTATCTATCCGAGCGGATTGTCACGCATGGTTATGTTGGCAAAAGCACCCGCGACAAGCCTAAGCGCGGAATTGAATGGGAAGACAAGGATTACGCGTTAAATGCGTTCAATTTGCATCATCTGCATTTCTGGCCATTAACCGCCAGAAAATCGCCAAAACGAAGCAGAGATTTACTATTTGCCTCTTTCTCACGTGAACAAGCGTTCATATTAATGGTTGGCGATCATAACAGTTTCTCAGACGGCACTTTAGAAAAAGCTTACGCAGAATACCAAGCCGCAAGCGGACAAGAACTCAAAGGCCTTCTGCCCGGCCGCCAAACTTTTGCATGGAATGAGTGTAAGAATTTTCAACGGCGCGGTGTTTCGGCCGCTTTTTACGTCGGCGATAAAGTGGTCATGGGAGCAGGTCTAACTTCTGCGGGCACAGCAGGTTCACACACAATGCATTCAATAAAACTGATGGACCTGCTCCGGGTATATGAATACGAACTTGATAAGGGGCAGCTTTTAAAAGAATGGTATGCGCTTTCAAACCGTTCCTGTCCTGATAACCCCGAACTCATATGGGCATTTCATCACTGTGATTTTGGCTTGTTTGACGCAAGTACCGGTTTTTTCTTCGCAATATTGCAATGGAAGCGATAACGGCATGTAAGCCCCATGGCTGGCGTTTTGCTCTCTCTTATGCCTATTCTTTCAGATGCCTGATACGCCCTCACAGCCTAATTCTTCTGCTACCGGCGACGCGCCTGTCGATCAGAAATTGACAGGTGCGCCAGAACGACCAATTCATACTTTTAGAGAAGATAGGCTTGATCGCGAACCATTCATTCGGCGACTGGCATCCGCCCTAATCAATAATACAACTCAAAAAGCCACGGGCGTGGTGGTTGGCTTGACTGGACCATGGGGCAGTGGGAAATCCTCTTTATTGAACTTGTTGCGGGAACATTTGGAAGAAAAGCATCCCGATGCAGTTATTGTTTCATTCGACCCATGGCTTGTCTCAGGCAGGAATGATTTAATTTCCGAATTTATAAATGAACTTCTTGCGACGATTAAATCCAAGCCCCAATTCTCAGAAAAACTGCAAGCACTTACTGACACGCTTGCAGATTATGGCAAAAAACTCGAACCGTTAAGCGGTATCGCAGATATGGCTTTGCCGGGAGCCGGAACTGCTTTTGCTAAAATCAGCAAACTTCTTAATCAGTTTCATTCAAAGAAAAATCATAGTCTCACCGATCTACGAGCGACTTTGTTGCAACGGCTGCAAGAAGCAAAAATTTCTATCGTTGTTCTGATTGATGAATTAGATAGAATTGAAGATCATGAAATTCGCACCGTTGCCCAGCTTGTCCGTTCTGTCGCGGATTTTCCCGGCATTTCGTATGTTTTAGCATATGATCACAAACGCGTTATTCAGGCGCTTGGTAGCGGCGTAGAGGAAAAAGAACGCGAGGAACGCGGCAGGTCTTATCTTGAAAAAATCGTGCAATTGCAAATTCCACTACCGGTTATTTTTGACGATGAACTGCTTCGGTTGCTGATTGCTGAATTGGAAGCTTTGCAAATTGAAATTGGGCTTCCGGATAATTTTAAAAACGTAGAACGCTTTAAAGAATTGACGAGGATTTTTGTACCAAACTTGGTGCAAACGCCTCGCGATATTAAACGTTTGATTGGAACTTTCCATGTCCTTTCCGGAATGGTTGGCAAAGAAGTCGATTGGATTGATTTGCTTGCGTATGCAGTTTTAACAATCAAAGCGCCCGGGACGGTTACTAATATACATCGCGACCCGGATATGGTGAGCGGAGAAATTTTATCCGCCGCTGGGATTGCCGCACGTCTTCGTCGAGACAAAATGGAAGCGGATGAGCGGTTATACGAAGTCGTTCCAGTTTCTGAGCGAACTGAAGCAATAATCGAACTAGTTCGTTCATTGTTCCCTATGCTTGCTCGACTTCGCAACAAGGAACATCCAGATGCTTTATGTACGCGTCGACCTTTGTTGACTGTACTTAGGCTGGGGCTTCTGCCCGGTTATTATTCCAAAGATCAAATGGTAGAAATCATTGCTAAAGAACCAATCGCTTTGGAAGAATTTCTCCGAACTGCCTATAAAAACGACACGCTTGAAAAGTTTGTCGACCAACTTTCCGAAAGTTATGCCGGCTTCCGAACTACTAATCACGCCCAGTTCTGGTTGGGAGTGGCCGCATTCGTAAAAAAACCGAATTGCGAGTGGTCGACGTCATACGAACCCATGCACGATGTCATAAGAAGTTTTGCAGATATTCTAATCCGTGAATGCACTCGTTCTGATAATTTTAAAAGTATCGCTGCGACAGTCTTCACCACGTTGCGAAATAGCGGCGAAGACGTCCTAAGTGCCGTTTGGCTTAGGCTGCATATATTTATGTACGGCTTATTTGGCAGAGAAAAACAGTCAGAAACTGGTGCATTTCTTACTCGCGAGCAAGTCGAAGCGGGAGCGCGCGCGATGTCGGTCGCTTTGCGGCCAAGCCACATAAGCGGAACGCTAATTCCTTGCCGATGGGATTTGTCGCCAGTTTATATGATGATCGACACGGGCATTTGGGACGATGAGTGTCGTGATAAACTTGATATAGTTTTGGCAGATGATCGTGCGCTCGATGGATTTACCTTATATCTTTATGGAGCGCACTATTCGACCGGCGATGAAACGATTTCTAAAATGTGCTCGCTCGAAACTTACAAAACACGAGTACGCGCCAGACTTGCCTCGCCCACCATATCAAATGCACACGAGAGCGTTGTCGTTGCGCTCCAAAAAGCAGAACGCGGCGGCGCTTGGTAGGTGGAAAAAACTTTGCACCAATCTATTTTTCAAAAGGCACAAGAGAGCCGACAAGGATACTTCGTCGAGTACCAACCGCCCATGCCCGGCAATAACTTCGCAACGTTGAGCCTCGTTTTTATTGATGCGCCGGAACTAAAACAAATCGCTGAATTGATGCATACTGAATTGAACGGTTGGCTTGCACGCTATCCTGTTCTGGTTATGGTTACAGCATTCGATATTGAAGAAAATGTTTTGCGGCCCGAAACAGGTGGTCATTTAGTTGGTTGGGTTGCGCCGAACTCTCAGAAGGTAGTCACTTCATGGAATATCGAAGAATTATCGAATTTTATAAAAGCAAATCCAGCGAACCAAAATTGGGAAACAATATACACGAACATACCTTATAAAACGCAAAATCAAATAAAGATCGAAGCTGACAATTATATAAAAGAACGACGCCGGATAAATCTTGGACTGAAGTTAATTCTAACGCTTTGGATTGCGGTGCTACCAGCGAGTTGGGCAATCGTTCAATACCTTGGGCCGGATTGGCTGGGGCTGTTGGTACTAATTTACGCGTTGTACAAAATCGCTACCGCATGGACAAAGCTGATGGGATATCGCAAACCATCATCTGCCGAAAAAGAAAAATTGGAAAGCGAAAGAAAGATGCGTCATTACGCTTATCATTGCGAACTCAACCCAACAGGTTTTGCAAGATTAAAGGCAGAAAATTTGGGCAAAGAAATTGCTGCCCAAAACTTGACCGAAAGTAAAAATCTTTAAAAAAAATTTATGACTGTCAGTCCCGAAACTTATTTTATGAGCATGTATCCGACCAAATTAACTTTTTAACACGCACGGAGACACGCACAAGCTCTGGTTGGGAAAAATTTGGTATTACTTAAGTCTTTGTGAAAAAGTTGGTGGGTACGACAGGGATTGAACCTGTGACCCCTACCGTGTGAACGTGCTACGTCAACAGGCAATTAAAAAATCGCCGTTCAATTAAACCACTATCCAAATTGTGGCCCACCTGATTTCGGCTTTATCGCTGCTCGCAGAACAGCGTCAAGCTTCGATGCTGCATCATTTTGCATAGTATCTGTAACATGTGAATAGAGGTCCAATGTCGTGGTAATTGTACTATGACCTAGACGTTCTTGTGCGATTTTAGGATGGATGCCAGCCGCTAATAATTGCGTGGCATGACTATGCCGTAAGTCATGAAATCTAATCCTCGGCAGGTCTGATAATTTTCTGATGGCTTTAATAAATTCGTGCGTAACCGAGGTGGGCCATAACAGTTCTCCATCATAACGACAACAAACGAGTGTTTCTTGAGTTTGAGTGATGCTGAGTTCTGCCAGCTCTTCGGCCTGTTTCTCTTTTAGCGTCTTTAATTCTTCAACCGCATAGTCAGGCAGAATAATTGCCCTGGTTCTTTCTGTTTTTGGAGCTTTAAATCGTATGCCCTTCTTAGATTGCTCAAGACTTTCGACGACGCGTACGGTCTTATTTTCAAAATCTACATTCTTCCATCGTAAGGCGAGAATTTCGCCGCGGCGCATACCTGTCGTTAAAGCTATTAGTACGGGCCAATAAACCGGTTTGCCACGAATTGCATTAAGCAGAACCCCTGATTGCTCGACTGTAAGCGTGGTAATGGTTGTTTTCTTGGCCTTAGGCGGCTTAACAGCCTCAGCAGGGTTGCGGGCAATTAACTGCAATTGTACTGCATGTTTAAGGGCCGAGCTTAAAATGCGGTGAATATGCAAGCGACTGCGTGGCGCCAAGCCCCCTGCCCTGCCGTCACAGCGGCCTGACGTTTCCCATTTGTTATAGGAGTGTTGAATAGCTGAGGGGTTAATCTTTGTTAGATAAAAGTGACCAAAAGTAGGGATAAGAAAGAACTTAACAACCTGCTCATATCGTTCGTGAGTTTTTATACTTACTTGTGAACGAACTGTTTCGAGCCACTGTGTAAGAAATTCACTAACTTTGATTTTAGTTGGTTCGACATATTCCCCAGTATCAATTGCGCTCAGTAGTCGGCGCAGCTCTTTCTTAGCATCCGTATAAGTTCCCAGAACTGTTTTATATATCCTCTTTCTTTTTCCTGTTAGTGGATCCGTGCCAAGATCATAGCGGATTTCAAAGCTGCCATCTGAGCGTTCGCGAATACTTCCCGTAGGGCGCATGAATCCCTCCTTTAGAAAGTAGTCCTAGAGATGGCTTTAAGTGCAGGAATGTCGTGAGAGACCGCTCAAACCGACGGCTGAGGCTCATTCTTCTGACACAGAGCTATGAACCAGCGCTCAGCCTCGGTACGGCTAATGAGCACTCTGCGGCCTCGTTTAATGACACGAAGACGGGTAGAGCGAATTTCACGATAGAGGGATGTACGCGAGATGGCGTAGAGCAGGCAAAATTCAGAAATGCGGTAGACGGCTTTTTCCATGACTTCCTCCTAAGTTTTTTGTGGGGGTAGAAAACAAAAACCCCATTCCAAAGGAACGGGGTTTTTATTGGTAATCCATTGCACGATGAGCTGCGAGCTAATCGGGGATTTTACATCCTAAAAAGTTTTGTTATCGGGGGTCGACTGCGGGGCCAGCAGCGCTGCGAGCATTATATTGAGAAATTACTCCTGGTAGCCTTTCTATAAATAACCGCCGCGTTCGTTCCATTCCTTCTGCATCCAGATATACCGCACTGCCAACCGTAGTAATCCTTGCCAAGAAATTATCTGTTAAAAACATAGATTCAGGAACAGTTCTCGCCCATACCCCAGGATTGGCGTTCGTTGAATTTGTTAGATCAATATATTTATGTAGGTAAAACGGGCGCGAAAACTCACGTTCAAGGAAAGAAAGGAAAACCGCTTGGGTAGCCTTTTTGATTTTGGATGGAAGACTGAGATCTTCGTGCTCTAAATTTGCAAAAACGCGTAGAAACTCTTCTGCGTGTCGCTGTATGCGCTTTCCAGGACCAAATCTATTACTAAATGTCCTATTAACCTTACTTTGTATGGCGTGAGCATCTGCCTCGTTGATCATGAATAAAATGACGCTCTCGATTGGGGGTAAAACTACATGAGCTTGTGGTGGAACAATTGTGTTTTGCCAAAAATGTCGGCCCTCATGTGCATAGGAAGATGCGATGTCAGGATCCTGGCCATAATTAACATAAAGCATCATATATTCTAAGACATTCCCCTGATCCACACTCATTACATAGCGGCCCAAAGCGGCCGCATTGAGAGGTTCCGCCGTGCCGGAAGAAAGGGAGTATTCGAATAATACTGTCGGCAACGCGTGTCGTTTCATTAGATCCAAGAGCCAACTGGCAGTGCCGTCCAACCTCATGATGGCTTCTATGTTATCCATCCTTTTAGGATCGAAAATTGCTTTATATTGTGCAGCGGCATGCTGTAACATCTCTGGGGAAAATGCGTGCTCAGTACACAAATTGATTTGGCCTCGCATCTTTTGTTCGCTTGCAGAAGAAGCGTGTGCAAAGTCACCAAATTGAGCATGTTCAATTGCCGAAATTTCGGCAATATTTAAAAGTATTCCAGACGAATTCTGTCGTGCTGCCAGATTACGCAAAATGGCTGTGCCTGCATTAAATACGCCAGCATTTGCCTCACTAATCGCCGGCCGTGGAGCCGAGAGGAGCTCAAAACCTCTTAGGGCCTCTTCAAATGCATTAGCATCGGCAACGGGCTCTGCGGGCGGTAATGGCCGGCCCGTCGAGTCACGAAGTCCATAAGTCTGGAAAGCTCTGAGCGCGGCTTCTCTAGCTCGGATATTAGCTAGAGCATTAAGTTCGGCCTGCTGAATATTCTCGAGAGCTGCTTTTACCGCTCCTTCAATTTCAGCTGCGGAATATGGCTTAAATAGCAATTCACTCATAGTTATCGAATATCACAAGAATTATGGTTAAAATAGTTTCCTTTGCCCACTCTAAATATTAGAAATTTAATGAAGAGCAAGTGGGCGGAAAAAAACATAAATGCACAACCGATCTGGGTTATGAACTCTCTTGAAAAGCGGTTTATAGAATGCGTGAGCGCTCCTTAGTATCGCGTCCGGCACCGAAACTTCACCTGCCTTACTGTTGGATGGCCTTTTCTCCCTATGTGATCTTGGACGATCAGGTTTTGCATCTGTTTGAACAACACCAGAAGTAGGAAATTGATCTGCTTTTAACTCTATTTTGGCAATCGCGCCACTTAAAGGGTCTCTAATCATAAGATTAACGGCACGGCCTCTCATGCACATTTGTTCAGCGATGGTACAATAGAGGGCGGGCAGAAGAACATTTGCGGAAAGTATAGTTCCATTTCTAACTTTTCCTTCGATCACGGATTCTAATAACAAAGGATCAAATTCAGCTATTTCGAATGCTGAAAGGCTATCAATAGCAGTATCCTTAAATCGCGGCCGAGGTTTGAATGTTTTCTGTTGACGAAATTCAATATCTTCTCTTCTCGTAATATATGCTACCGTTCCAAAATGATGGGACGGATTTTGATCTAAATATTCTGTAACATCAAAAAATGCGTAATCTGCAAAACTCATTTTTAATCTCTAATGATTAGAATTCAATTTCTACAAAAATAACTTAGTTATTTTATATTACATTATTTTATTCTCACAAAACCGCTTAGCTTAAAGCGCGCGCTTGAGGCTTTAAACAATGCCAATATTGCTGCCTAGCCTATAGAAAGCACCAAATAAATGTATCACGTACGTGCATCACAGATAAAAGCGGCAAGCGCTGCCATACGGAACCCAAACTGACCAGGATCCGAGCATATTTCAGCTGCCACTAATCCCAACGCTAAGGAGGAGTAAAAAAATATCGTATCGCGTCTTCTGTTGATACAGCGACCAATAGCCGTAGCTGTCTTTCGAAATCCAAGAGACATAATTATATTTCCTTCAATATAGACTTTGCTCAATAACAAAAAATTGCTTGGTTGAGCAAGCAACTAATAAGTGCATATCTCAAAGACGCAACGAAATTCAATAACATTAACTAAGAAAAATTGCTGTTAATCAATAAATCCTGGGTAATCGCCTAGGCCTGCAACACCCCAAGGCATTGGGCAAAGATTTTTCTATGGGAAGGCGCCCAACATTTGGTAAGACAATTGTTATGGCTAATGAAATCCCAGTACAGTCAATTGTCGGCGAGAATACAAAGGCTTTTGATACAGAATCGCCAAAGCCCTCTCTTACCGAGATGATTGAGAAGTACGAAAAACTTCTTTCAGATATAAAATCTTCTCCTCCTTCAAAACCAGAAGATGAACCGAATTCACAGGAAGCTTTACTCGCTGCCTATAGAGAACTTTTGCCGCTAGCATTGATGTTGGCGAATGAACGCTATCCCGCTGCGATTTTATGGCTAGCAGAAAATTACGCTAAAGGTATCCCTCAGCTTTCTCTTGAACCTAACTCAAGTCAGGCCATTGAAGTTCTGGAAGAAGGCTATAGAAAAAAAATCCCCGAAATAATGGCAGCACTCGGCAAGTCAAAATTGTTTACAAATGGCCCCTTTAATTTTGTTACAAAAGATACGAAAGACGGTTTGAAAATTCTTGAAGAAGCCGCCGAGAAAGGTAGTAGTGATGCCAACTATGCCTTGGGTCGATTTTTTTGTTTCTACGATAGTAATCAGGCTCTGAAAAAATATCTAAACTTTGAAAAAGCCGTAAAATATTTGAAAGCGGCAAGTGATAAGGGTCATGCTTTAGCGCATCAGGAATTAGCTTCGCGCTATTACTGGGGGGAAGGCGTTGAAAGAGACACGAACATGGCGGTTCGCATCTTCAGAAAATACGCCAACCAAGGCTATCATTTCGCCAGGATTGATTTGGCACGCGCACTTATCGACCGTCTTATTCCTGATCCACGAACACCAAGTAATGACCGGCGTGTTCTGGAGAATGAAGCATTCGATAATTTGGACAGATTGACTAATCAGAAAATCGTAAGCACTTGGGATAAAAAATCGTTCTATACATTGATGTACTACAGGCTCTTGGGTGTTTGCTATCTTAGGGGAATTGGAGTTCCTGTTAATGAAGGTAAGGCCATCAAGTTTTTGAGTATCGCCGCAACCGGAACTTACACAGATGCCGCTGAGCTCATTGAAAGTTACTATAAAAAGCGGGTTCGGCACCCTGATGAAGAAATAGAAAAGGCTATCGCATGGAGCGAGCCCAAAGCCAGGTACAAGGAAATCGTTAAATATTGTGAGGAATTTTCTGGACAAGACGTCAAGCAGAATGGAAAAAATTACCTCCCGCATCTGCATCTTGTCGGTAACGACGGCACAGGCCGCCGCATGTTTGTCAACATCCTTGCTAGCAAACTTGTACAAATGGATGTTTTGGATAAAGCGGAAGTAACAGAAATCAACTTCATAAATCTTGCATTTATACGGCGTCAATCAGACATTGCTGAGGAAATTAACAGATTTTCTCGGAACTGGTACGGCGGAGTCCTGATTATATATTCTGAAATGATGCCCGCGAGAAGCGACGAAGTGATAGCCGAAAAAATATTTTCAGACTGGTTATCCCGCTTAATACAGGAAGAAAAAACTCTTGTTGTTTTATTTGACGACAGAAACAGAGAAACAATGCGACGTTGGTCTGGTTACGAAGCACGTCTCGCTAGCCAACTTAGATATAAAATCGAATTTTCGGATTATACGGCTGAAGACATGACGCAAATATTCATGTCATTATCCCAGAAAACAAATCTTAATGTTGAAGCCGATGTTAAAGATGCTTTACATGGAATAATAACAAAGCGCATGGCCGTGGAAAGCATGAAGCAACAAAATACCTACCTCATTGAACGATTGTTGCAAGAGTGCCTAACCAATATATCCGCTCAGCGCGTCCAAGATGCATCAAGCCTTTTGATCACAAAGGAGTTATTACCAGCTGAAAAATCGAGAAATGAAGATATTAATCTCCTCTTGCAGCCCCTGGATGAACTTGTGGGCCTTGAATCTGTTAAAGAGCAAATCCAGCAATTGGTCGGGCTTTTGCAGCTCAATAAAGCCCGCCGGCTTGCCAAAATGCCGGAAACTTTTGTGTCTTTGCATAGTGTTTTCTCAGGCAATCCTGGCACCGGCAAAACAACTGTTGCCAGGCTATTAGGTCGCATTTTGGCCGGTCTTGGCTATTTACCCAGCGGCCATGTTGTTGAAGTAAGTCGTGGTGATCTGGTGGCACAGTGGATCGGTCAAACAGCGCCACTTGTGCTCGGAGCTGTTAATCGTGCTGACGGCGGAGTTCTCTTCATAGATGAAGCTTATGCTCTCACGCGCAGCGATTCTGGGCGCGATTTTGGTTTTGAGGCTGTTGATACATTGCTTAAGCTGATGGAAGACAGGCGAGATCGCTTCGTTGTCATTGCCGCTGGATATGAAGATGAAATGAAGAATTTTCTTGAATCTAATACAGGCTTGAAATCACGTTTCACAAGATCAATTGCATTTCCCAATTATTCATGTGATGAACTCATCCAGATTCTTAACGGCTTTTTATTAAAACAATCATACTGCTTAGACGCAAACGCAGAAACGAAAATCCGCCAATTTATTGACCAACTTGACGATAAAGGCCTAAAGGATTTCGGTAATGGTCGCGGAATAAGAACCGTTTTTGAGCGCACAGTAGCGAAACAAGCTGGACGCTTGTCTAAAGCGATTAAAATTGATGTTGAGAAATCAAAGATCATTCGGGAAGAAGACATCTGGTTGCCAGAAGACCTCATCGAGAAGCGTAAGATTGGGTTCTGAAATGACCAGCACGTAATCTTGTAACGGTTTGCAGCCATGTGCTTGGCAGCTAAGATTTATATCCTCTAATATATATTCGTCGTCTATGGGACGTCATCGATGCTCCGCAACCACCGCACGGTATTGGCATGCAGTCACAGACAATGTTCGCACCATTAATCGCTTCTTTATCGCCCCTAAATAAGGTAAAAAAAGTCTCTACGGTTAGGTCTTTCAGGTTGTCGGATGATCAGGGTTAGCCATCTCAATTATGAGTATCCGGGCAAGCGTGCGCTCAAGGATGTTTCTTTTACCATCGCGACCGGTAGCGTTACAGCACTTGTGGGGCCAAACGGTGCGGGTAAAACCACACTGTTGCGTTGCCTCGCAGCCATAGACGAGCCCTTCTCCGGACAAATTGAAATTGCAGGTATAGATGTAACTACAGAACCTAGGCGCGTGCATCGTGTCCTTGGGTATTTGTCCGATTATTTTGGTCTCTATGAAGACCTTACGGTCAAACAATGTCTTACTTTTGCTGCTTGGCTTCACCTCATTCCAAGTGATCTCATTGACAAACAAATTAAGAAGGTGGCCGGTCAGCTCGAACTTTCGCCATGGTTCTCACATAAGGTCAAAACACTGTCCCGAGGCTGGAGGCAAAGACTTGGTATCGCGCAAGCCATCATTCATGATCCCAAGATTGTGTTACTTGACGAACCTGCTGCCGGGCTAGACCCTGAAGCTCGCGTGGCAGTTTCTGCATTGTTTCGTACTTTGCAAAGCAACGGCATGACACTTGTCGTTTCATCACATATTCTAGCAGAACTTGAAGACTATTGTACGGATATGCTGGTGTTGCGCGATGGGGAAATCGTCGAGCATCGCAAGAGTTCCCAGCAGAGTGAAGAGGTTTTGACCATTCGCCTAACTTTTGCACGCGATGCCGAGAAATATATGGCGTTGCTTGCAAATTTTCCGGGCGTCATATCGCCTGCACGCGATGGACAAACCGTCCGTCTCGGCTACAACGGCCCAAACACAGATCAGCAGCCGCTCTTGAAACACCTCATCGATATCGGCGCTCCCTTGAGAGGTTTTGACAGCAACCCCGAGCGGTTACAGGACATATACTTATCGCTTGGCAGCAAGAGAAAGATATCCGATGCGTCTCAATCCTGAAATTCGACGCAACTTATGGCTAGAATTTTCGTTGCACCGCGCCGTAGCCATGCCTGTCGTGCTGGGTCTCATCTTTTTTGCAGCCAGTAACGTTAGTCATACCGACGATCCGTTGATTACCCTTGAAATCATCGCCAGCGGCATCTTTTTTCTATTCGTGAAAATCTGGGGCGGCCATAAAGCTGCCGAAGCGGTTATCGAAGAGGTTAACAGTAACACATGGGATTTCCAGAAACTTTCCGCTTTGTCACCATGGACCATGACAGTGGGTAAACTATTCGGCAGTACATCCTATACTTGGTATGGCGGCATGATGGCGTTTGTTACCATCGTCGCTGTCGTTGGGTACAATCTGCCTAGTTACGATTTATCTTATTATGACTTGTTTCTCTTCGCCTCTTTGCTGCTGCTGAGCGGCCTCATTGTTCATGCAGCCGCTCTATTCACCAGTCTCATGGCAATCCAAAACCGAACCGGCGCCCACAATAAAATGCGGGTGCTACCTTATCATCTAGCTGGGCTTTTAATGGGTGGACCGTTTGTCGCGGATGTCATCTTTAATCCATGGCATCCCAAGGGACATAGTAACGAACTCATCAACCTAACCGTTAGTTGGTATGGAACAAGTTGTGACAGATCGAGTTTCTTAACGATCACGGCCGTCATCACACTTTTATGGTTTGTCATCGGCGTATACTGGCAAATAAGAAATCAGATGAAAATGCGCGCCAGCCCTTGGTTATGGCTGGGATTTGTCATCTTTTGGATCGTTTATGTGTCTGGGTTCGACATCGGCTCCGTACATTTACTCGGCATAGTTTATAATGAAACGCGAGAGGTCGCAGTCGTCGTCCTCAGCCTCTTTCTCCTCTACGTCATCGCTTTTCAAGAAGGCTGGAACACCGTGCGTTATCGCCGTCTTATCGACGCGTGGCGGACGAAGAATTACAATGACTTCTTCACTATTTGTCCACGGTGGATACTAACCTTTCCGATTGTGCTGGCGCTTGCCGCTTGGCTCATGAGCGTAAATACCGAAATCATGGGCTCTACCCTGGTGCTGGCGCTCTTATGTTTTACTATCCGCGATATTGCTTTACTGCATTTTTTCAAATTGAATACCAATAACCAGCGCCCGGTATTGACCACACTGTTTTATATGGGAGTTCTATATATTCTGATGCCATTTTTGTTTAGTGTGTTTCACTTTTATGCGGGCGCTGCATTTTTTCTCCCCCGCGCCTTTCAGGATAATACAAAGTATATCCATGAGGCTGCCATAGCCGGTATGGCGCAAGCTATATTTGCTGTATTCCTAGCACTCAGCCGTTGGCTCAAATTTGGAGCCAAAACTGCGTAACGAGCATGGCAATCTCGAAAGCCTCTGTTGCTTTGAATGCTGCGGTTACTTTAGAAGTTTTTCGATGGCTTTAATAAGACGACCATTATCCGGACCCGTCGTTGAGTAAAAATAATCGACCAGATGCCCTTGCCGATCGATCAAGTATTTATGGAAATTCCATTTAGGTACGCCGAGCACACCAAATGTTTTCTTTGCCCAAATATAAAAAGGATGTGCGTGATCACCGATGACATCTTCTTTGTCGGTGATGGGAAAACTTACGCCGTAATTTAATTTGCAAAAATGGGCTATCTCATCATTAGTCCCGGGCTCCTGCTGGCCAAAATCATTGCTCGGGACACCGATGACGACCAGGCCACGATCCTTGTAGGTTTCATATAGTTTTTCTAGCCCTGCATACTGGCCCGTGAAGCCACATTTCGAGGCGGTATTGACGATGAGAAGCACCTTTCCTTTGAATTGCGACAAAGCTATGGGCTCATCGCCGATCAAGGGCTCAAAACTGAAATCATAGGCCGTTTTCATATCGTTGGTTGTCATGTTGGTCGTCGCCTCGGTGGTTGTCGCTGACGCTTGCCAAAAGGGAAGCAATAGTAAGCCCATTAGAACAGGGATGCAAAAAGTACGGCTAAGGCTACGTTGATATTTCATCGTCTAAAATCTCTATTATCGTTTATTTTTATGGCGGATCTCTTGTTCCAGAGAATGCGTGCCGACCCGACAAGAATTGAGTATAGTAACCCATCGTCCATGTCATTAAAGCAGTCTACATTGCATAAACTGATACCTGATATCCGCTTTGACTAATACTCCCAACAATATAGATACTCACGTCGTCGGCATCGCCCTTGGCTCTAATATCGGCGATCGCCTGAAATCTTTACAAGCTGCCATAGCGGCTCTGGCACCTTATGTTTTTATCACAGCCAAATCTCAAGTTTATGAAACAGCGGCAGCTTATGTAACTGATCAACCGGCATTCCTTAACGCGGCTGTTTTAGGCGAAACAAAACTGGAACCACTGGCCCTTCTCTTAACACTTAAACATATCGAGGTTGCGTTGGGCCGTACACCTACATTTCGTTATGGCCCGCGCGTGATTGATCTTGATATCCTCTTCTATGGCGAAAAGATTATTTCCACGCCTGAGCTTGTCATTCCGCACTCACAAATGGCCGAACGCGCCTTTGTCCTGCGCCCGCTAAGCGATATTAAGCCGAGCTGGAAACATCCAAAAACTGGGCTTACGGTTGTGGCTATGCTGGGAAAATTAAGTGACGCAGACTCCATCACACAACATAATGTGGTACTATGATAGAATTAAGTAAGCGGCCTTTGATCATGGGTATTTTGAATGTAACGCCAGATTCGTTTTCTGGCGATGGCATCCTGATGCATAAAGATTATATTGCGATAGCCATTGATATCGCGGCCCACATGATTGGTGATGGCGCTGATATTCTCGATGTCGGTGGTGAAAGTTCGCGGCCTGGCGCCATAGCTATTGACACCGAGGAAGAAATCAGGCGCACGGTACCCATTATATCCGCAATTAAAGACAGATTTAAAAACATTGCCCTATCGATCGATACAACTAAAGCGCGCGTCGCAGAAGTTGCGCTTAACGCCGGCGCCACAATCATCAATGACATATCCGCTCTCAAGGCCGATCCTGACATGGCTGCCCTCGCCCATGATCACAAGGCCTACGTCGTACTTATGCATAACCGCAGTAACCCCCTTGCTGTGGCTAATGATCCGCACATCGGCGGAGCCTTTCTTGCTCCCAACTACAACGATATTGTTAATGATGTCGCTAAGGAACTTGGTGAGATCGCAAATGAAGCACTCAAAGCAGGGATAGCAAAAAATAAAATTATTCTCGATCCCGGTCTTGGTTTTGGCAAAACAGTCGAACAGAATTTGGCCCTGATTAATCATCTCGATAAGCTTAAATCGCTCGGCTATCAGGTTATGATCGGGCCGTCACGAAAATCCTTTATCGGGCGTGTTCTTGATCTGCCGGTCGAAGAACGGCTTGCCGGTACGACGGCGGCGGTAATCACCGGAATTTTACGCGGCGCCGATATAGTACGTGTTCACGACGTTGGATTTATTGCTCATACAGTAAAAATGACGCGTGCCATTGAGGGCAGTTAGCCCATCGCATCTTCTCTGCGGCGGTTATAGGTTTTTGGGATCTGCTGCCAATGCGAAATTCTATCGATAAAGGCCATAACCAGAGCCGATACGATAAAGGCAAGATGAATGATGACTTGCCACATGATGGCATGATCGCTTTGATGTTCGACATTGATGAACGTCTCGAGTAGATGAATGGAAGAAATACTAATGAGCGATAGCGCCAATTTAATTTTAAGGGTGCCTGTATTGACACGGTTGAGCCATTCCGGCTTATCGGGATGACCATCTAAATTAAGGCGTGAAACAAATGTCTCATAGCCACCAATAATAACCATGATGAGCAAATTTGAGATCATGACCACGTCGATCAAGCCCAAAACCGACATCATAACTTCTGTCTCAGGCTGCGAGACACCGGTTAAGATCAGATCGTAAACTTCGAGAACAAAACGATAAGCGTAAAGACCTTGGGCAAAAATCAGTCCAACATAAAGTGGTACCTGCAGCCAACGGCTTAGAAATATAACCTGCGGCAAAGGGCCTAGAGGATGTTTCATGGCTGAACCCTTAGAATCAACTGGAGATTTCAGTTTGCCACTTTGGTGAAGCGGGTCAACCGTTGTTGACGACCTTCAATGCGCTTCTGCCCAATTTTTGGCATGGCCCGACTCGGCTATCAGTGGCACTTTGAGTTTCACTGCTGGCAAAGGCGCCTCTTGCATGACTTGTTTGACCAGGACAGTTGTCTTTTCAATTTCATTTTTTGGCACATCGAAAACCAGCTCGTCATGTACTTGAAGGAGAAGTCTGGCCCCTAGTTTGGCTTCGATCAGAGCTGGAACTACGCGGATCATGGCTCTTTTCATAATATCGGCAGCCGTTCCCTGCAAAGGTGCATTTATCGCCGCACGCTCAGCTGCCGCTCTACGCATCGACATCTTTTCCTTGATACCGGCAACGTGCACGCGCCGGCCAAACAGGGTTTCAACAAAACCGTGAGCGTGGGCAAATTCTTTGGTTGCTTCGAGCCAGTCACGCAGTTCATGAAACCGATCAAGATACTTGCGAATAAATTCATTGGCTTCGCCGGGCGAGATCCCAATTTGTTTCGCTAAACCAAAGCCGCTGATACCATAAACGATGCCAAAATTGATGGCCTTGGCGCGGCGGCGGATCTCGGGCGTCATATCCTTCATGGGCACGCCGAATACTTGGCTCGCGGTCAGCGCATGAATATCGACGCCATCATGAAAGGCCTGAATGAGCGCCTTAATGTCAGCAACCTCGGCAGCCAGCCGTAACTCGATTTGGGAATAATCGACGGAAAGCAATTCATGACCGTCGCTGGCGACAAAGGCTCGGCGTATCGCTCGGCCATCGTCTGTGCGTATGGGGATGTTTTGCAAATTTGGATCGGTCGACGACAACCGACCCGTGGCGGCACCAACCATTGAAAATGAAGTATGTATACGCCCTGTTTTGGGATCAATCTGTTCCGGCAGAGAATCCGTGTAAGTGGATTTCAATTTGGCCAGTGCACGCCAATCAAGAACTTTAGCCACGACCTCGTGGCCCATTTCGGCCAAAGGCTCAAGAATATCCGAGCTGGTTGAGTAGGCCCCCATTTTACCTTTAACGCCACCATCAAGGCCCATTTCACCGAACAAAACTTCGCCCAACTGTTTGGGCGAGCCTACATTGAAGGCATGACCAGCAAGCGTATGAATTTCACCTTCAAGTTTCTGCAAACGCTTGGCAAAGTCGTCACTTTGACCGCGCAAGACCAAAGGATCAATGCGGATGCCCGCGCGCTCCATCCCGGCTACGATAGGAATTAGTGGCCGTTCGATACGTTCATAGACCCGTGCAACATGGTTTTGGGCAATCTGGGGCTTGAGCAACAGCCAAAGCCGCAAGGCATAGTCGGCATCTTCTGCAGCATAGTCCGTTGCTTTGTCGAGAGCGACACGATCAAAAGTAATCTTGTTTTTGCCCGAGCCCGTGACATCATCATAAGAAATCATTTTGTGCTTAAAATGTAACTGACATAACTCGTCCAAGCCATGACCATGTAAACCGGCGGCCAAAACATAAGATAGCAACATGGTGTCATCGTAAGACGCGACATCAAGAGCGTGCTGCCCAAAAACCTGAATATCGAATTTCAGATTATGCCCAATTTTCAACGTCGCCTCATCCAGGAACAAATCTCGTAGAATGTCCGCAACGGCTTTGATCTTCATTTGTTTGGGCGCTTTGATGGCATCAAACTCAAAGCCGCCCCCCGCTGGCGCGCTATTTGGATCAATGTGACTAAGGGGAATATAACAAGCCTTGCCTGGATCTATGGCTATCGAGATACCAACTATTGTCGTCGTCGAAGGCGTCAGTGATGTCGTTTCACTATCAATGGCCACGCGGCCTTTGGCGCGCGCCGCATCGACCCACCACTGCAAACGGTTTATATCTTGTACCAATTCATAGTCGGGTTTGGCGTGAGCAAGCGTTTCTGCGTGAGGTATGTCGCCACTATCTGGCAGGGTTTGTAACATCTGTCCGGCAAGAGCTGTCACGGACGCATCAGTTGACACAGGCGTGGCCGCTACGTTCATCCGTGCCAAGATCGAGCGAAACCCCTGTGTTTGTAAAAAGGCGATCAGTTCATCCTGATGATCGGGTCGGCGTTTAAGCGTAGCCAGTGGTTGTGGCAATGGCACTTGATCATCCAGCGTGACAAGCTTTTTCGATAATCTCGCCTGCTCGGCATGCTGGGTCAGCAATTCACGGCGTCTCGGCTGCTTAATGTCTTTGGCATGGCGCAAAAGATTTTCGAGATCGCCATATTCACCGATTAGCTCCGCCGCCGTTTTTATGCCAACCCCAGGAACACCGGGAATGTTATCGGTGCTATCACCAGCTAAAGCCTGTACATCAATGACTTTATCCGCTGTCACACCAAATTTCTTAAGTACCTCATCGGCACCAATTGGCACAGCCTTTAAGGGATCAAATAATTCCACGCCGCGACGAATGAGTTGCATAAGGTCTTTGTCCGACGAAACAATACGCACATTTCGCCCATGTTCGACGGCAACCCGTGCGTAGGTGGCAATAAGATCATCGGCTTCATAATTTTGCATCTCGAGCGCTGGGATCCCAAAGGCGCGCGTTGCATCGCGTATTAAGGCAAATTGTGGGATGAGCTCTGGCGGCGGTGGCGGACGATGCGCTTTATAATCTTTATATATGTCATTTCGAAATGTCTTGCGTCCGGCATCAAAAATCACCGCGATCTGCTCAACCTTAAGATCGTTGATTAGTTTCTGTAGCATTGTGCAAAAGCCATAGACGGCATTGACATGCGTTCCGTCGCTTCGGGTCATATCCGGAATGGCGTGAAAAGCACGAAAAATAAATCCGGATCCGTCAACCAGATAAAGCGTTTCCGAATTTTTACCGGCAGCGCTCATGCCGCTGTTACCCAACTTCGCCACAACCTAATGGGCAGCGGCATGACTTTGGGCGCCCACAGACAAAACAAAATGCCGGCCACAATAAGGGCAATCGACAAAACCGTCTTTTGTCATAACCAAGTATACACGTGGATGGCCAAGTGGGCCGTCGCCACCATCACAATATAATTTCTCGGTATCGACGGTAATCGTTTCAGGGAATTGCATGAGTTAGTCTATGTTTATGTTTCCAGATGAGCGAAAGAGCGCCCATCTTAGCCATTCAGCAAGACACGTCCAGTAGCTTAATCTTAGAACTCTGGAATTTGGCCTCATGTTGATAAACATCGCCATCCGGCGCGCGGGCCGATCGTGTTTGAGGGGCGGCCGTGTGGATAATTTGTTGATAACTGAGGCGCTATTGCTGTGGTGCGGCCGCGTTATTGGTGTTTACCTTGTTCACGATATAACCGGTACCAACGCCAACAGCGCCACCGATTGCAGCGCCGCAGGGAACGCATCCACCCGTCATAACCGTGCCAACTGTTCCAACAGTCGCGCCGATGGCTCCACCTGACACCATGCTTTGCTGTTCTGACGTCATATTACTGCAGGCCGTGAAGGCCAATAAACCAAGCATCGGAAGGACCTTGAGTATCGATAGTATCGATAATTTTCTATAAACCATATTATTCTCCCTGAGTATCAGACCCACACGACAGATAGAGTGGCGAGGTTGTGTTAATCCTACCTAGCTCTAATTATCTATTTGAATATAAAAATGTGGTTTTTTTTGCTCCAACGCATCAACAATAAAACCGTTACGCTAGCGCCAGTTAGAGAGAAAGTTTGGCTTAACTTATGCCGACCTTATAAAGTCTTGGACACTCTTTATTCTCTTGCCCGCTTGGTTAATCCGGCAAAGCTATTTTTATGGCCTCAGCTATGCTAAATTTGTGCCCTCAGCCAACAATCAAAAAATGGAGAGCCTATGTACAAACTTTATTATTCTCCCGGCGCATGTTCCATGGCAATTCACGTAGCACTGCTTGAATGTAATGCACCATTTTCGCTCGAGAAAATCGACATCATGTCGGGTCAGGGCCGTTCACCAGAATTTCTTAAGATCAATCCGCGTGGCCAGATACCGGTCCTCGTCGAGGATGGCGAGACAATCCGCGAAGGTGCTGCCATGTTGATCCATATTCTTGAAAAACATCAAAGCCCCCTACTGCCCAACAGCGGCAAAGCTCGCACCACCGCACTTGAATGGCTGATGTTTGGCAACGCAACTTTGCATCCTGCCTATGCGCGCGTTTTCTTTCTTATGCGTAACGCGCCGGACGACGCTACCAAGGATGTCTTGATCGAAGCCGCCACAAAAGGCATCAATAAGTTGTGGGAAGAAGTTGAACAACGTCTTGGCGGGTCGAGTTGGCTTTGTGGCGAGCAAATCACCATCGCCGATATTCTGATAACCGTTATTGCCAATTGGTCGCGCAACATACCGAAACCTATACAATTCGGACCAAAGACTAAAAAACTGTTCCAGACCGTAATCGCAAGACCTTCTTACAAGAAGGCCCTTGAGACAGAACATGTAGAATATAAGGCCGCCGCTTAAGATTGCGCCGGAAAACTGAAAGCACATCTCAAGCCCCTCTCACATGGTAAATTGATTATTCTCAGGGATGCGTGATGCGTAAATCTTTGTTGTTTAAAAACCCTTTCGCATCCCTCAATTTGCTTATGTTATGCGCTTTTTTACTCTCCGGCTGCGGCTCAGCAGCCAGTCAGGGCATACATTTGGCGGATGGATCACCTGCATTTCACATTACTTGTTCTGGTGCTTTTTCGGGCATCAATAGCTGCTTTGAAAAGGCCGCTTATCTTTGTGGTAACAACGGCTACACAGTTATTCGACAAAACGATTCTAGTTTCTATGCAACCTGGAACCCCTATTATAATTCCAACCCGCAGCCTGCGACCAATGATCGCGAGATCATCGCTAAATGCGGCCATGACCTCCCGCCCCTGCATCCCTAATGCCGTCTGTCTCTTGGCTTTACGAAACCGCGACGCTTAATTCATCGACAGAGCAACTTTCTAAGTTATTAGATTCCATTCAAGTCATATTTATTCGTGTAATTGCGCCACGAGCACAGTGACAATAGTAAAAAAATATTTATATTGCGCGTGCCGCTCAAACTAAAAAAGATAAGTTCATCAAAACATTTCTTGTCGACATAATACCGCCCCAATCGATCGTCCTAATGCGGATAACAAGAGCATGCCACCCGGCAGTTATTGATCCTAAGTTTTCAACCCTAAATTCACGGAGGTTGTAATGACAGATGTCGATCGTAGTCATAACAAATTCAAAAAAGCTAACGGCACACACACACATAAGCTAAGCCGTAGCACACTTACTGATGTCAACCTGATGCTTCTCAATGCCAGAAGACGGCCTATTTCGAGCAAGTTTAGCCATAGATACGGCACAGCAAGAGATGTCATTCTTCGTGAATTGAGAGAGCTTGAAATGCCTACAACCAATGATGGCCCGGATAAAGCCGTCTGATAAGATTTTTGATCATATTTAGATCAGAAGGAAAATGCGCCATCGCAATTTTTAGAGGATGGCGCATTTACTTCAGAAACATATTTCAGGACATGGCGCTTTTAATCGTTTGCCAAAGCAATTCCAAATCCTGCTCTCGACTTAATCGATGATCGCCGTCCTTTACAAAAGTTATCTTCACGTTTTTGTGCGCAATCATTTCGGCAATGCGCTGAGCATAAGTCCAAGGCACTTCTTCGTCACATTGTCCTTGTAGCAAATAAACGGGACATGAAATTGTGAGTGGCGCCCTTAACAATAAATGCTCGCGGGCTTCTTCGATTAATTTCAGGGTTAAAGGGGGGTTGTGATCGGGGGGTGCTTGATCATCATAAATCAAGCCATCGGCCTTCAACTTGGCTTGCTGGCCAGGCGAGAGCCGCTCCCATAACAAATCCTCGGTAAAATCGGGTGCCGCTGCAATGCCAACAAAGGCGAGAACCCGCTCAGAGCGAGCCAGAGCCAACAACAAAGCCAACCAGCCGCCCATTGATGAGCCAACCAAAATCTGTGGACCTTTCGTCAGTTTATCGAAAACAAGGCAGGCATCCTCATACCAACCGCCTATTGTACCATCCTTGAAATCGCCGCTGGACTGCCCATGGCCCCTATAATCGAAGCGCAGAAAGCCATAACCAGCTTCAGCACAGCGGTTTGCCAGGAAACTGGCCTTGGTTCCGGTCATATCCGAGGCATATCCGCCAAGAAATATAATGCCGGCGCCACTTAGCCCAAGCTGCTGTTGATAAGCTATTCGTCTATCCGGTAAGGTAAGGAAATTTGGAGTCATTATAAATCCCATGGTCACAATCGATAAATCAAAGCAATCCAGTAAAGTCCCGACTGCAGTTAAGCCGGCTTTAGGGCGTGGAGCAAGAACAACCATTCTTCATCTATGTCCTGATCTTGAGCCCGGCGAAGTTGCACGTGAGGTCATCGATCTTTCTATTCTCACTCATAGATCAGGGTGGCGTTCTCTGGTTGCTTCGGGCGGCGGCCTCCTTGTAACCGAAGCCGAACGCGCGGCCGTACGGCACACGCGCATGCCGCTTGGCAAACAGGGACTATTTACAAATTGGCGTAATCGCGTACAGCTCGAAGCTCTCATTCAAAGAGAACGCCCTGCCCTCGTTCATGCGCACGGTATTAGTGTTTTACACCATGCTTCTGGCCTTTGCCGTCTTCACCATCTTCCGCTCGTAGCCGACATCACACAACCACCGATAAATCACCAACGTCACCGCCGGTTACTTGAACAGTTGAAGGGACAAAACTGCTATTTCCGCGTACCTTCGGCTTATATCGCTCAACAATTAAATGAACATTATCATATACCGGCTGATCAAATCCGCCACATCCAGCCTGGCATTGACTTACTTTGGTACGATGCCGTGCGTTTAACACCGGAGAGGCTGCAGGCACTTAATCGTCTATGGCGATTACCCGAGCAAGCCACAGTCATCGTTATGGCGACGCCCTTTGCCCCTGGTTATGGTCATCAACAATTATTGCAAGCGTTGGCCAAATTAAAACGTAAAGATATTTTTGCTGTGCTGGTCGGCGACGATCGTCTCACGCCTGACCTCCGTTCAAGTATCGATGAGATGGTGAATCGCTTTGGTCTTAACGGGCAAGTCATTACACCGGAATATTGCCTCGATTGGCCAGCTGCCTGCTGGCTGGCAAGCATGGTTGTTGCCACCAATACCGTTCCTCGCGGCCAAGGTATTGAGCTTCTGGCCGCGCAAGCCATAGGCCGCCCTGTGATCGTCACAGATTGCGGCGCCAATCGTGAAATGGTTCTGAGCGGCGAGACCGCTTGGGTTATTTCACCAAATGATGTGAAAGCCCTAACGGCAGCGCTGAACGAAGCCATTCAACTCAATACCGCCCAACGCATTGATCTCGCCTTTCGCACGCGCGACTTCGTTGCCAAAGTCTTTCCACAGGAAATCTGGTTCGATGCCATGATGGGGATTTATGAAGAAATGTTGACGCCAACGGCTCAAGCGAACCGCAAGGCAGCTTAGAGATGACTTCTAAACAACCATCCCAATATCTTTAAGCTGCATAAATAGCTCGCCCGTGCTTTCTGCAAGCTTGGTCTTCACCAATGTAGCGATGCGGGCCTCAAGTGTGGCAAAGCATTTGCGATACTTCCATTCCATGACATCCGGCTTCTGCGCCGATAAGGGGTCATCCACACCCCAGTGCACTTTGACCGGTTTTTGATTGACCCATAGAGGACAGTTCTGCCGCGCTTCTTCCGATAATGTGACAATGATATCAATTTTAAGAACATGGGCGGCAGCGACAAATTCCGTCCAACCCTTACTGTGTAAACCCTCGATCGCCACGCCTTCTGATGCCAATAAAGCCAACGTATGGGGATGGACTTCACTGAGCGGACGGTAGCCGGCGCTGCGCGCGATGAAGCGGTCACCGCCTTTTTCACGTAGAAGCCCTTCGGCCAAAATGCTGCGTGCCGCGTTGCCTGTAGAGAGAAAGAGAACTGTAAGTGGCTTATAGTCGGCCATAATCTTCACCTTTTCTACATACTTCGCATGCAGAGCGAATCACTTAGGTTATTGTTACGCGCTCACTTGGCGCGCGTCTATCTTGACATGCATAAATTTTGCCAACTGTGTCAGAGTTGCGCCTTACGCAACACTCGGCTAAAAATCAATTATGACACAAGCAGCTGCAGCCCTCGCCTCCCCCCTGCGCCTCACTTTGCCTGACGGCACAGTGAAAGAGTTTGCTACAGCCGTTACGGGAGCGGAATGTGCGGCTTCAATCGGTAAAGGTCTTGCCGCCGCCGCCATCGCCATCAAAGTCAATGGCGAAATGCGCGATTTAGCACGCCCCATCGATCAAAATGCCAAAATCGAGATTATCACACGTAAATCACCCGAAGCCTTAGAACTCATTCGGCATGATACCGCCCATGTACTCGCCGAAGCCGTACAAGAATTATTTCCTGGCACACAAGTTACCATCGGCCCCAGCATCGAAAATGGGTTTTACTATGACTTCGCGCGCGATAAGCCTTTTAGCATCGACGATTTTCCTGCGATCGAAGGAAAAATGCGCGAGATCATCGCACGTGATAAACCCCTCGTGCGCGAGGTCTGGCCGCGTGACGAGGCTATCGCCTACTTCAATAAGAAAGGTGAGCATTACAAGGTTGAAATCATCAAGGATCTAGCGGCCACCGAAGATATATCGGTCTATAGTCAAGGCGAGTGGCGCGACTTGTGCCGTGGACCGCATATGCCCTCCGTTGGCAAAGTGGGAACAGCCTTTAAGTTATTGAAAGTCGCCGGCGCTTATTGGCGCGGCGATCACAACAACGCCATGCTGCAACGTATTTATGGCACCGCTTGGCGCGATGAAAAGGAACTCAATGCCTATGTGACCATGATCGAAGAAGCGGAAAAGCGTGATCACCGCAAGATCGGCAGAGAACTTGATCTCTTTCATTTTCAAGATGAGGCCGCCGGCAGTGTCTTTTGGCATCCTAAGGGTTGGACGCTCTACCGTGTGATTGAACAATATGTCCGTCGCCGTATCGATGCCGCCGGTTATGTCGAAGTGCATACGCCTCAGCTCTACGATAGTTCGCTGTTCAAAGCCTCAGGTCACTGGGACATGTATGGCGACAACATGTTCAAAATCCAGATCAAGCATGGCGACGAACCCGAGGCCGTTAAGGCAATTGGCATCAAACCAATGAACTGCCCCGGCCATGTCCAAGTATTTAAACAAGGGATCAAGAGTTATCGCGATCTACCTTTGCGTATGGCTGAATTTGGCAATTGCCATCGCAATGAAGCCCATGGCGCTATGCATGGGTTAATCCGCGTACGGCAGTTTGTGCAAGATGACGCACATATATTCTGTACCGATGACCAGATACAAAGTGAAAGCGTCATTTTCTGCGAACTGCTGCGCTCTCTCTATGCTGACCTTGGTTTCGAGGTTGCACGTGTTAGGCTTGCCGATCGCCCTGCTATCCGCGTTGGTAGTGACGAGATATGGGATAAATCCGAGCAAGCCCTTCATCAGGCCCTTAAAGCCGCCAGTCTTGCTTATGATATGAACCCAGGTGAAGGTGCTTTTTACGGCCCCAAACTAGAATTTTATTTGAAGGACGCCATCGGCCGCGAATGGCAATGCGGTACTTTGCAGGTAGATTTCAACATGCCGGAACGACTTGATGCGGTTTATGTCGGTGTCGATGGACAGAAGCACCGCCCCGTCATGTTGCATCGCGCTATCCTGGGATCGTTGCACCGCTTCATTGGC
>JABDFY010000019.1 GCA_013286365.1 Alphaproteobacteria bacterium | reverse complement strand
ATATCTGGAAATGTACATCCGTATCGACGCGTAAATGCACTGCCATATTCAGGATTGGATCTCATAAATCTGGCGAAGATTTCTTGTATATCTCCATCTTCGGTTATGATACGCCGCGTCCATTCTTCATGGTGAAAATTTTCGCCAAGATTATTCATAACGTTTTCAAAAGTGTGGCTATAAGGAGCATGACCGACATCGTGCAACAAAAGAGCCGTCACCACCGCATCGGCAAGTCTTTGGTCGAATGTTCCTGGAAAACGACGGGACATTCTGTCTTTAAGAATGTCCATCTCATCGCTTGCTTCAGCCGCTGCCTGTAATGAATGAGTGAACCGGCTATATTTTCCACCAAATGCATAGTGTGCAAAGCTGAGTTGGCAAATATGGCGCAAACGCTGCAAGGCAGCGCACCGCGCGAGAGGCAAAAGAAGCTTTTGACCTAACTTAGTATCGAGGGGAAGATTAATTATACCGCCAGTCGCTGGATCTACGAATTCTGGACGATCTTCAAAGGCACGATCGCCGTTTTTTATATCGATCATCTTGATATTGGCTCTTAAAAATTCATAACGATATTTTCTTAAGGATTACGTTGCCAAAAAGCAAGCGAGTCGCAGCTAAGATATATTCTTAGTGATATGATGATCCTCGTGCCTACTCTGGCTGGCGCAGTTTCGAATCATAACAAGTTGGTTAAATACTGTAGTGAATTATTCTTTTGCCTCACATTTTTTGACTAGCCAGGACATAGTTTATCGTTTGGCTTAGGTGTTGGCTCTGAGGTCTCGGGTTTCTCGGGTATTTCCAGAACCGTAATAAAGCCTGGATCTGGCGCCGAATACCACTTTATCCGTAAGGCCCCTCCCCGCTCGTAGGCGGCATCGAGTTCTTTAATATCGTTCAAATTTTCGCAGACGATCATACGTTCTCCTAATCCCTGATCGTAGCCACAAAGTATACTGTGCCCAGACTTCAAGGCCGGCATGGCGCGAAGTTCACTCACTCTCAAATTAAGTGGTTCCAGTAATTCTATTCCAAAAAGTTCGTCTTTTTTTCCTAATTCAATCATATTCGATCCAAAATATAGGAATACAATAATTCTCGAATATGAGATTAGCGTCTACTTCATGTGAGCACGATGATTTGCATCACAGATAATGCAATAAATTTGCATGCTGAAATGCTTTGAAGTGTTATTGAAATCACTAAGGACGTTATAAGTCTTGATCTAGGCTAGCCAAGATTGGCGGATTTCATCTCGGTCGAAAGCACGCCTGATCTGCCCACAACGCGGAGTTCTTCACGCTCGGACGAAACCCTGTTTTCAACATAGAGATCTACGTTGTCAGATTTTGTGGCAGATTTTATCTTCTTAAGCATTACAGACGAAGCGAGCTTGACTGACGAGACAAGCTTGTGACGTAGCCCGGACATCTGAACTTTTGGAGATTGATATCTTCTTCTTAATACTGTGATCGCCGCCGCAGCACCCAAGGCTACGAGCAGTGAAGTCTGTCGTAAGCGATCCTTATTAAAAAAGGCTTGTGTTAATCCAGCTATGGCCCCTGCCGTAATGAGCGTCGAAGTCCTGACAGATCTCGATAGGATAGCGCGTGCAGACACAGAGTTTGAATTTTGTGGCCGTAGTCCCCTTATTCGAGCAATAGCCATTGCCCCTATAATGGTGGATGATAAAAGTAGGCCACCTGTATAGGCGAGGGCAACTTGGGAGGCATCAGAACTTCCCGCCAAGTAGTTAATGGCCAGAGACAAGGTTTCCATCGGCTTAAAGAGGCTTAAGCTAAAGTTGAGATTGCCAAGCATAGAAAACAGCGCCGGTGCCGTTTCAGCAGCGACACGGGCCAAAGCTAAATATGTAGCCGTCTTAATAGCATTTTTTGCCATTGGGTAGAGAATGTAGCGAATAACTTGCGACCGTGACGCCCCTAAGGCATGACCCGCTAATCTAAATTCTTTGGAAATTTGCTTGAAATAATTTTCGGCGGCAGTCGTTATAAAGGCAGTGGCAATCGGTGTTAAGGCAGCGATGCCAGCAACGGCATAAAACCCATGAAAAGGAAGATCGATAAACGAATAAGCCTCGAGACCCCAAAAGAGCGAAGGTAAAAAGGACATACCTTCAACCATAAAACGACAATAGCGCGTTAACCGGCTGTCGGGAGCGAACTCGGATCTATCAAGGGCAGCCGCTACGCCGATCACCCAACCGAGGCTTACGGATGCGGAGCTTATGATAATGCTTCCAACGATCGCGTTCGCTAAACCGCCTTCAGAACCTTGTGCAGGGATCGATTTGATGAAAGTATCCAACGATAGTTGAGGAAGACCTTTATAGGTCAAAGTGGATAGAATGGCCGCGCCTGCCGTGAGAGTAAGAGCCGCAGAGGCACCTCCGAAAGCTGTCATGAGGAATTCACGTGCGCCGCGTTTTTGAATTCGAGTGTGTTGGTAGGGACTGTCGGTTTTCGTTATCTCATCCAACGCACTCAATTGATCCGCCATCTCCGAGCTAATCATGGCGTTGCCCCATTGCGTACTGAGGCTGTGTTAACTATTGCAAAGATCGGCGCCTGAATTGACGTCGCGATAGGCACACGATCCCAGGAATAAGAGCCATCGGCGATAATATATGTTCTTGTTGGATCCATTTGAGAGGCATCCGGTGAAAATCTTTGCACAATATCGCTTGCTTCGGTTGTGTTCGAAAGATCAACATGATTTCGGGATCCAACTAAATCAGTTGCTAATGCACGCCAGTCGTCGCGCAGGTTAAACGCTTTGGTGGCTAACTTGTTGGCTAATCCTTTGGCCGCAAGAACCAGAGACCGCTCTATATTTTCCTTCAATTGTCTGGGTTGTTGTACCGCATGAGCGATCTTTGTGAGACCATCAGCCGTAGCGCGCCAAAGACTGTTAAGTGTATGGCCGGCCGTATTCGTATGGTTCTTAAGGACAACCAAAGTATCAGAGAACGATTGTTTCCACTGACGAGGATGCAGTAATACCTGCATAACACCACGGCGCGTATTCTCGGATGCAGCGGCGCGCCAATCCATGCGCGAGACAATATAATGTTTTACAATATATACGGCCATGCTGATAGCCAAAAGCTGTGTCCCAATGGCCATTAAACCAGACATACCCATGTGTCCCGCTTCGCCAAATTTTAATGCAATTTGTGCTGCCATCGTTTGTGCCGCAGTAAATAAAGAGCCGCCCGTAGGACGTTCGCCATTGCCTATGACAAAACTTACTGCCATCGCCTCACCTATGGCGCGTGCCAACCCCAGCATGGCGACCTGAACGAGCTCTGACTTGGCGTACGGCAACACAACATTTCTAAAGACACCCCAAGGCCCGTAACCAAGATTGTAAGCGGCTTGGCGGATGCCCTTGGGAACTGCGTTTTTTATTTCATAACTAAGGGAGATAATGGTTGGCAAAACCATAGTAAAGAGGACAGCTGCGGCTGTCGCTTCACCGACACCAAACGGCAAACCTGAAAAGAGCGTCGATAACACTGGTACGTCCTGAAACGTATCGCTCAGTGATGGCTGAATGCTTTGGACAAAGGGAACAATGTACTCGAAACCGAAAATTCCATAAATGATACTTGGCACAGCGCTAAGTGTTTCGACACCAATGCGGATCGGTTCGCGAATTTGGCGCGGACAAACTTCACTTAAAAGCGCGGAAACCGACCATCCGATGGGTAAGGCAAAACCTAACGATAGAGCTGTCGTAACAAGTGTACCCTCTAAGGCCGGCAGACTTCCCGCTTGTGCGACGATCTTTGAGGTTGGATCAGGGTCAGGATTCCAGGTCGTGCCGGTGAAGAAATCTAATCCAAAATGGGACAGCGCCGGCAGGCTACCCCAGGCCAGAGATCCGACAACACCAAGAAACATGCCCGCAATACTGTAAGTTGCCGCGCGTGCTGCAATCCGCGCGTAACGATCCCATCGTTCACGATCACGCGCTATCGACATAGCAACTTGAGCATCTTTCCGTGGAAAGGTGCTGCGCTGTTCTGAATTTGTTATCTCAGCAACCGTTGCAAAATCTAATTTCTTGCCCTCATCATCTTTTAAACCCACGACGAAGTGCGTGATCCTAGCAGCTGTAGATCTATCAAAAGCTTTTTCTGGCGATACGAAGAGATCACTTGGCGACCCTTGAGCAACAACGGCTCCATCAGACATAAACACGACATGATCGCACATTGCCGCATACTCAGTGGCGTGAGTAACCAAGATGACAGGGACATCTTTTTTTAATTGGTCTATAAGTTGTATTATTTTTGATGCTGAAATTTTGTCGAGTGCCGATGTTGGTTCATCCATCAGCAAGATATCTGGGTTGGCCGCCAAGGAACGAGCGATGCACAGACGTTGTTGTTGCCCCCCGGATAGTGTTGATGGCAAATCGTGCAATCTTTGAGTGTCCTCATAGCGATAGTTCACTTCAATCATGCCTTTCCAGACTCTGGTCTTGCGAAGACCTCGCCGGATATTAGTGTCGAGATCGGCATGATTTTTGTCGGGCTGCCCATCCTGCGTGATGGTGCCATCGCGAACTTCTACAAGTTCATCCCAAAGCCCAACTTGCCTGAGACGGCGTTCAACTTCGGCGTCCAAAAGGCCACTTCGACGCATACGCCTATATTGACGTCGGCTGACTTGGGCGCGAACACCGGCAGCTACATTGTCGTATATAGATAAAAATGGAAATGGCTCGGCCGTTTGCATAATGAGGCCAAAGCGATGGCGCCGCTCGATGCCAGGCATTTTAAGAACATCTTTTCGGCGATACCTAATACGTTCGGCCTGAACCTCAAAGGGCTGGCCTGGGTAACCACCAAGAAGGGCTGTAAGGGCGGTTGACTTGCCGGAGCCTGAAGGTCCGATGATGGCTAAACTTTTACCGGCGAAGAGCCGAAAATTTATATCCCTGAGAAGGGACTCCTTACGATTATACGAGGCATAAAGGTGACGGACATCTAAGACCGGTTCATCAAGGAAATTTAATCCAGCCTCCTTGTCACTGGTAACATCACCTAAACTGGTAACATCACCTAATATGTGCCGCGTTTGAGACATAACTATTTGTTTTTAATTGGCAAAAATGTGATCTGCGAATAAATAACGGTTATCGGAACAAGTTGCTGATCTGTCAAACTATATTGATTTAAGGAAGGAAGTTAGATTGGTTTCGACAACGTACCACCTAGTTCATAATCAAGGCTGGCAAAATGCGACAACTCGGGATAGGCGAGCGCAAATGGGAGAAATAAATTCAGTTATAATCAAGAAGTTATTTGGTTAATGTCCCCGTCAACTCTCTAAATCTTCGATCTTATCCTGCCTATAATTTAGCCAATAATCATGCTGCCCAAGTTTCACTGATTAACACTTGGAGCGACCAGGTTCTGTATCAATTCGTCCGGTCTATCTTTGAGCGATTCAGCAATAACCTCAACTTTTTCACGGCAATATCATCCCCCTCCTCATAATTAAGGGTTTCGACCATTTGACCACCTGGCCTAAGTAAAAAAATACTAGCCCCATGGTCAAACGTGTAGTCGTCTTTGCCAAGGTCAACTTTCACATAAGGGACATTGTACTGCTTGGTCATCACGGCTAAGTCGCAAGGCGCCAAAATAAGGCCCTTAATTCGTTTGTCGAATGAACTGAGATAATTCTTTAATTGCGGCGGCGTATCACGTTCGGGATCAATGGTTACAAACAATACCTGAAGCTTGTCGGAATCTTTGCCAAGTTGATCGAGCCAGCGCGATATGTCGGCAAGCGTTGTTGGGCAAACTTCCGGACAATAAGTGAAGCCAAAAAATAACAATGTCGGTTTAGCGAATAGCGTTTGGGCATCAAAGCTATGCCCATCTAGATCAGTTGCTGTGTAGTCAGCATTGTCTCGCAACGGTGACATACAACGAATGCCAGATAAACCCGCTCCCGGATACGAGATGACAAGATATACTGAGATCGCCAGTAGTCCGAGCGCAAAAAAACTACTGAGGTAAATGGTTTTGTGTATCTTCATTCATATTTTCAGAGGCCGCTATAGGTTTTACAATGACGTTTATATCCATTTCGCCACATTTTGCGAAATGCAGCACGAGTGTAAAATTACCGCCTGCAATCAAAGGCTGCTTTAGACCTATAAGCATGATGTGACTGGCCATTGGTGACAAACTAACGCTACTATGAGGTGGTATAATGAGATCGCCTGGAAGGGCGCGCATTTGCATGACATCGCCTTGCATGGTCATGGTATGGATCTGAGCCTTGTCGGCAAGCTCTGTAGTGATCGAGGTTAACCGATCAGGCTCCGCCCCATTATTCTTAATATTCATATAGATGGCAGCCGTCCTTGCTCCTTTAGGTGTGGCTTTTGCAAAAGCGTCCCTGACGACAATGATGGCATCGGCCGCATGAGCCATTTGGGCAAAAAATACCATGGTGAAAACCAGGATAAGACTAACAACGAACTGCTTTGGATAAAATATGTCTTTTTTCATGCATAGGCCCCCTTCACGACATCGGAAATAATTATACCTAATCCGTCGACGGATTAGATCAAGCGTGAGAAGTATTTGCAATAACGTCTAATTGTTCAAGTTTGCCGCGTATAATATCCGTATCGAAAGGCTTCATAATATATTCGTTAGCGCCTGCATTTAAGGCTTCTTGAATACGCTTGGCATCATTTTCTGTCGAACAAAAAACAACTATCGGCTTATCACCGCCCGGTAATTTACGCATAGCAAGGATGAATTCCATGCCATTCATGACCGGCATATTCCAATCAAGTAAAACAAATTCGGGAAGTTTTGCCTTACAGGCGTCGAGGGCAATTTGACCATTTTCAGCCTCGTCGCAAGTAAATTGAAGGGCTTCAAAAATCTGTCGCGCCACTTTGCGTATAACGCGACTGTCATCAACAATCAGACAAGTTTTCATGATCCCCTCTTTAAGTTTGAATTTTCAGCTCGCAACCTTCTTGCACAAAAACGCAAGTCTGGCGAACTACATTCTCGACACGAGAAAGACATATCGTTTCTCAGACTTTAGGGACAATAAGACTGTCGAGCCCGCCACGCAACGGATGAATATTGAGTCGTTCGTACCAGTGACGATTTCTCCTGACGCGCAGAGGCAACTAAGCCAGATTTACTGTTTCATGTGAACTGCTTCACTCAATATGCAAAAAAGAAATCTAATATGTGAAGCGTTACACAATTAATAAGGCTTCGAAAAATAATAACGCCAACATCGACTTACTATGAATGACATTACCTCACCAAGAGGTAGCCATGCCGGATAACAAAAATCTACTCAATAACGTGCTTCTTTTCCTGGCACCCCTGCACCCAATGCCAGCCCCTCTATCTATTCGCGCGGATTATATAATCGAAACACAAGTAGGGTGTTTTCGCATTGCCTATTCGCCAAAAACACGTACCGCCGCGCTCTTTTATGCTCGGCATCCGGATGATCTGGCTGGCATAAAGGATACTTCCGGTCGCCAAGATATAGCGCATAAAGAACGAATTTACCTCATCCGCATGGCACGCATCTATCATGATCCTGATGCAACATGGGATGAAAATGATAAACGGCTCCAGCTCGATTTAAGTTGGATAGAACCGGCCATTCAAAATGTCATACGCGTTCTGCCACGCATCGACATGCGCGAAGCCGTTTTGCATCGTCGCGCCAATCCTCTCAGTTATGACTCGGCGTTCGTGGCTTACGAAGATGAAGCGCTGCCTAATGACGGTAAGCTAACAAACATAGTCACAAAGGTTGATAACAATTTTGCGCTACCCGAGAGATCAAGTTCTAATCGTGGTGGGTTGTTGCGTCGCTTATTCAGATTTGCGGCTCGTGTAACACTGCAAAATTATCCATCGATGCCACTACGTTACCGCAGCGAAGGCGATGATGATCAGCATCTGGTCACGAGTTCTTTGCGGCGGCGAAGTATCACAGAAATCATTCTTGCCGATTTCTCCAACCGCCTCGAGCAAATCTGGGCAGGCCTTGATCCGATCCGTTGGCGGGAAAAGCCGCTACTGCCGCTTTTTCGCGCGAGCGCGGCTTTTAGAAACCAAGTAGATCATTGGAAGCATTTTAAGGCTTCACAGTTAGAACCCGCGCTGCGCAAAGGAATAACGACCGCCTTACTTGTTGCTATGCATGGAGGAATATCCCTCCTTGCCCTTAAGCCGCTTCTTGTACACAGGCTCGCCGACGTAGGAGAAAAAGAAAAAATGTATGGCGTGCCTTCCGAATGGCGCAAGATTATTAGCAAACACGCGCGGCGGTTGGTTTCAATTGATTCTGCCCTGCATAGAACGCTCATGCGTCCAGATCCAGCAGAATTTCACGATCTAGAGTGGCTCGATCCACAGAAGCATTCACTTAGCATCACGGCCATCCGCTATTGCGCACCGGAAGCAAATCCAGAGCGTACCTTTCGCCTTTGGCTAGGCAGCCTTTTCTTGTCGCCCTACGCCACAACTTTTGAATATATAGGTGCGCACGGCAGCGCTATAGATTTGGAGGATCTGCGTCAGACCCGTGCCATCCGACTTCATGTTTCGAACGGTATTGTCATGCATTATGTGCCAAAAACTAAAATACTCTATAGTTACTACCACCGACCCAATTACTACGTTCGCATGCGCAAACTGCCCACCGATGCCGCAGAATTTTTTAAACCCGATGACGTATTGGTCATTGATTTCAATGAGCGTAAGGCGCCGTTACAACATATTCCCTTCGCCTCATTTCAGGACAACATGCGCCAATTATTGGAAGCACCCACCTATGCGCCATCATCTGCCGAAACGCCAGACGCAGATGCCATGAACAATGGAGGTAGAGCTGTCATGACACCAACAATTCCTTGGCATAATTCTGGCGATAGGATTGCCGTAGCTTCTCACGCTTCACTCTTATCCGCATTCGGCCCTACAAACATCGGATCTCTCTTCCGCGCTCAGCAACGCCGAGCCGTCCGCCTAGAGCCACATTTTTAGCACTTAATCAGTGGAGCTCCATGACAGGATTGTAGCTGGCATTAAGTCAAGCCGAATTCGCTTTGCATTCGCGTCAAACCAAGGCGTTCGGCCTCTTCTAACTGCGAGGCTCTTTGTAGAATATAGACGCTACCCGACATTCTAGCGAATAGCTCTTTAACCGATCGCTGCCATACAAATCCACCTACCTTACTGCAGGCGAATCTGATCTCACCCTCAGCAAGATCGTAGTTACTTTTTGTCAACGAGACACAATCAATGCCATCGTAGCCAGCTTCGCATTGATCATATTGCTTGCTCACGATGACGCTTTGCATAACATCGCAAACGTCTGCGGGCTCAATGCCAATAAATGCCTTAAAACGCTTTCGCGCTACATCATGTGCGGCTTTATCAAGGGCATGAAGGATTGCATTTTTGTTGAGAGAAGCTATACACGCCATTCTTTGTTCGAAAAATCCCAAGGCGTGAAAAAAATATGCGGAGTTGACCGGCGGTATAACAGGAAAATTATTTCTGCCTACTTGGCGAATGGCCGAGACTTCAGCTAAACTGTAGGCAAGCCTGTAGGCTTCGACGGTGTCAAGGTTTGGCGATGGATTATAGCCAACCAACTTGCGACGATAATGCCCATGGTTCACAAGCCATGCGAGAAGATCGACCGCTAGATTTCCTTGCTGGCTATATACATTATGTTGAACTCGCTTATCCGAATAATATTTATGTAACAACTCACAAGGGGCTTGCGCAAACACCAGAAAGAGCAACGGCGTCAAAGACGTATGTCTTAATGTACTTATAGAACAGTTGACGTCTACACGAGGATCCTCGAACTCACTCTCTATGCATTTAATTAAATAATCCAACCTGGGTGTGTGGTGAGGTGACGCGATATTCAATTCACAGGCACGCCGTACAAGAACTGCAAATCCGGCTGTCTTCTCGGCGTCAAAGTCGTCACCAAGCGCTATGCTAATATCGCATCCGGTATCATCGATTTTTGATATAGTACGCATCAAGCCATCAACTAATAATTGGCTACGCAATCTTACTTGGGCATCCACTATGAGAATTATTACCGTTGATAACAAATGAAAAAATGGAGTTGCGAATCGAGTTATGGTTAATGCCGCGTTTTTTGCGCTGTATTATGTGTAATTTTGCAGCAAGAAAGTGGCGTATCAGCAACGATCTTAGCGAGGATCTTGGCGCTGAAGCCTTAATCCGTTAATAATGAGGGCCTATTATTTATGGGCATAGTTGTATGATGTAATAGTTTTTTAGGCACTTCATCTATGGGAGGGCTTAATGTTCAAGATCGGTGATACATATATCATTAAACTGTGGGGACCCGGACCCAACGGTGGTGTAGTCAGCGAGAACAATGACTGTAAAGTCATTGAAGTCACGATGCCAGTTATAAAAATTCGACAGGGTGAAAAAGAGATTATCCTTAACACAGGTTCTGCCGCTTTCATCAGTGCAGAAATTCAACCTCCCCATCTTATCAAACGACCACCAACCACAACATAAAGGTTACAATGAAAACTATTGGGCTAATCGGGGGTACAAGCTGGCCCTCGACGATAGAGTATTACCGCAAGCTCAACGAATTAGTGGTCGAGCGCTTAGGGGGTTTTCATTCCGCAAAACTACTTTTGAAAAGCATCGACTATCATGATATCAAGTCAGATTATGCTGCCGGATGGCATAAAGTGCCCAACCTATTACGCGACGAAATCACCGAGTTCCTAACGCATAAACCAGACTGTCTGATTATTTGTAATATGACATTACATAAAGCCATCGATCTGATTGCCGATGATATCGCGATATCAATTCCATTTTTTCATGCCGTGGACCTAACGGCTAAGGCAGCTAGAGCCAAAAATTACCGACAAGTTTTATTGTTGGCTACAAAATTTACAATGGACGACGGTTTTTTCGCTAAACGGCTAGAGTCTGATGGTCTTAAAGTCATTGTGCCCAATATCAAAGAGCGGCTTGAGATCCAAGCCATCCAAACCGAGCTTGCAGCCGGACATATGAAAGCGGAATTCAGTCATGATCTAATCGGTCTTATTAAACGTTATAGTACGTGCGATGCCGTCGTGTTGGCGTGTACAGAGTTGCCCCTTGCGGTTACACCTCTGCAATCCCCACTGCCACTTCTTAACCCCGTTGCGTTACAATGCACCGCCGCAGTTGATTTCGCCTTGGCCACCAGTTAACAATAATTGCTTCTCGGCCGAGAAAGAGCTAGCGTACCAACACCATTTTCTAGCGAGGCGCTTGATGACCCAATTCGATGAAACTGAATTAAAAAAACATGTCAAAGATAAAGACACGTGGCTGCGTTTTATCTATCTCGTGGCGTTCGGCATTGTATTCTATGTTTCAATCTACGTTACATTTTTGGTTTCTGTGTTTCAATTTCTGGCAAAACTTTTCAGCGGGTCCTGCTTCGATGGCTTGTCAGAATTCGGTTACAATCTGGCGACATATCAATCCCAGGTAACGCGATTTTTAACGTTTGCCTCGGATGAAAAACCGTTTCCTTTTGCCGCTTTCCCGACAAAAAAGGACTAGATCATCTAACCCGCAAGCCACTTTTTCATAATCTGATTGACCCGCTCAGGTCGCTCGAGCGCCGTCAAATGACCACTGTCCTCGATGATCGTGAACTCAGCGCCCGAAATACCATCGGCGATTTCCCGCGTAATCTCAGGTGGTGTCAGAACGTCTTGACGGCCACATATCACGCTAACCGGACATTTAATTTGTTTAAGACTTGCGTGGCTGTCGATGCGATTTAATATGGCAGTTTGTTGGCGATGGAAAGCTTCTCGCCCCACACGTTCAGCCATCGCAAAAATAGTTGCCGTTAGCTCCTTATCATCCATGCGTGCAGGATGAATAAGCAACGGCAGTAAACGCGGTGTTACGCCTTTAAATTTTCCCGACTGTGACATGACCAAAAGTAATCGCCGCCGCTCCTTTTGTTCAGGTGTATCGGCTCGCGCCGACGTATCAAGCATGCATAATTTTATGACACGTTCCGGCGCCTGACGCATGATCTCCAAGGCAACGTATCCGCCCATCGAAAGAGCGGCTAAAGCGAATTGGGGCGGCGCCGCACTTAGTACAGCGCGCGCTAGGGACGTCATTGTCTCATGTTGCGTCAAATCAGCGACCTGGCAGTCAGCCATAGTTATCAAGGAGTTGACTTGATGCTGCCATAGCGCCGCATCGCAAAGTAATCCAGGAAGTAGCATTAAGGGTAGCTTTTGCGACATAGGATGAACTCCGAATTGCTTTCATACTTGAGAATCTGCTATGTAATACGGGTCAGGTGCGAAAATGAATAAGAAAGACACCGACAGACATAAGGAAACGAGTTTTATATACAAGTGACCACATTTTCTGATTTAGGGTTAAGTGAAGACGTCCTTCGAGCCATTCAGGACGCCGGTTATACCACCCCGACCCCCATACAGGAACAAGCTATCCCCTACGTATTGATGATGCGGGATGTACTTGGTTGCGCGCAAACGGGCACCGGTAAAACAGCAAGTTTTGTTCTGCCGATGATCGAAATTCTGGCCTCGGGCCGGGCGCGAGCGCGTATGCCACGCTCTCTCATCCTGGAACCAACGCGTGAATTAGCCGCTCAAGTTGCCGAAAATTTCGAGAAATACGGAAAATACCACCCGCTTAATATGGCCCTGCTTATCGGCGGCGAGACGATGGACGAGCAAATTCGTAAATTAGACCGCGGTGTCGATGTCTTGATAGCTACGCCCGGTCGAATGATCGATCTGCATGAGCGCGGCAAGATTATGCTCAATGATATTAAGATTTTTGTTATCGATGAAGCCGACCGGATGTTGGATATGGGCTTTATCCCCGATATCGAAAAAATCGCTGGCCTTTTGCCGCAAATGCGCCAAACGCTGTTCTTTTCTGCAACCATGCCGCCTGAAATTCGTAAATTGGCCGATAAATTTCTCAGCAACCCCAAAACCGTCACCGTCGCACCGCCAGCCTCGACGGGCGAGAATGTAACTCAGATATTTGTTGAAATCAGCGCCAACGATTGGCAAAAGCGCGAAGCTCTGCGCTTTCTCATTCGTCGCGAAAACGTTCAAAATGCATTCATATTCTGCAATCGCAAACGCGATGTCGCTACCTTACATAAATCTCTAAAAAAACATGGCTTCAATGCCGGCGCCTTGCATGGCGATATGGAGCAGTCTGATCGTACAGCCACTCTCGATGCCTTTAAGCGTGGCGAAATCACCTTCCTCGTATGTAGCGACGTCGCTGCGCGTGGGCTCGATGTCGCAGGCATGTCACATGTATTCAATTTTGATGTACCATTTAACGCAGAAGATTACGTGCATCGCATCGGCCGTACGGCACGCGCTGGGAAAAGTGGTACCGCCTATACATTGGTGACGCCCGAAGATATCAAACTCGTGACAGCGATAGAATCTCTGATTAAAAAACAGATTACGCGAGAAAGACTTACCGGTTTACCGACAGAGCCGCCTCCGAAATATGGTAACAAAAAAAACGCCCCACATAACCGCTCTCAAAACGCCCACAGCCATAAACGTGATCATCATCGCAACAGTACACAACGCGAATCGGCACCCAACAATCCACCATCCAATAGGATATCCGCGGCGACCGAAACTGCAGACGATTTGCCCGCGTTCCTGCGGCGTCCAGTTACAGCGGGAAAAACCTCGGTCTAATATCTCGCTTGTCGATCCCTACAGGCTCTGGCAATCCTGGGGGCTATGTGTCTTCAAGATTCTCCCAATCATCGGCACCACAGTCAGTTCTTGCGCCTCTTTTGGTGCACGGCGCTGCTCGTACTTTTGACTACACCTATTCTTGCAAAACCCACATCGTCAACCAAAACCGAGAAGCAACCCGACGATAATGCGCCGACGCTCATAACGGCCGATCAAATGAGTTTTGATCAAGATACCAATATCGGTGTGGCCACCGGACATGTCGAGATTGTCCATGGTGATTATGTTCTTCATGCTGATAAGGTCATTTACGACCAGAACACCGACATCGTTCACGCCGAAGGACACGTCGCCATCCTAGAGCCGACGGGCGATGTTATTTTTGGTGACAAAACCGAGATCACCAGTGATATGGATCAAGGTTTTATCGACAAACTAGGCATGCTCTTCATCGATAACTCACGTCTGACCGCGCAAAGCGGTCAACGCTATGCCGGCCGTTATTTGTTGGCGAATAATGGCGTTTACACCGCTTGTAATGTGTGTGCTGAACATCCCGAGATACAACCGTTATGGCAGGTTCAGGCTGACACTATTACGCATGATAATGTCGAGCATGAGGTTTATTATCATGATGCGACAGTCGATTTTGCCGGCGTTCCCGTTCTCTATACGCCTTATTTATCGACACCTGATCCTACGGTCGAACGACGCCAAGGCCTTCTGACACCGACCCTCGGCTATAATTCACAAGGTGCGGGCTACTTCGTACGTCAGCCCTATTACTTCGATATTGCGCCCAACATTGACGCCACCTTCGAGCCAACATTCAGCAGCAATGATCTTTTACAGCTTGGCGGCGAATATCGCGAACGTTTCGCACAAGGCAGCTTCGATGCAACCGGCACCGTCACCTATGCGGATCTTGTCAGTGTTGATGGCGTCAATGAAGGTAACCATTTGCGCGGCAATTTGGATGCCAATTTTCTCTACAATCTGGATGATGTTTGGCGCGCTGGCTCTACGATCGACTTTGCCTCGGATCAAAGTTATCTGGAGCGCTACCGTCTACCCAACTCCGATATGCTAACGAGCCGCGCTTATATCGAAGGTTTTAGTGGGCGTGATTATGCGGCGACGAATTTGTATTTTTTCCAGGATCTCATGCCAAGCCCACAACCGGGGCAGCCCTTCGTTTTACCCGATGCTACTTTTAACTTGGTTGGCGAGCCGGGTCAGGCCTTTGGTGGCCGCTGGTCGCTGGATGGCGGTATGCTGATAACGCAAAGAAATCCCAGTACAGATCTGGGCGCCGATACACCCGACACGCGTCGCCTAAACCTTGATGCTGGCTGGGAGCGTCAGTTTATCTCTGACACAGGATTTGTGACGACCATTTCAGGCATAACGCTCGCCGACGGCTATGTAGCCGATAACGTACCCAGCACTTCAGGCGAAGGCACCAGTAACATTACAAATTTACGTCCATTTGCGGCTGGCATGACCGTTGTGAAGTATCCCCTCGGGCGACAAGGCGATGGCTATCAAGAAATTTTAGAGCCGATCGCTGCCTTTAATGCAGCCCCTCATCCGAGACAAGATAATCTGCCCAATGAAGACAGTCTCGATGTCGAATATGACGCCACTAATCTCTTCACGCTTAACCGGTTTACCGGCGAAGATCGGCAAGATGGCGGCGAACGCACCACTTACGGCCTCCGTCATACACTGATTACCGATAACGGTGCCCGTCTCGAGATGTTCGGTGGGCAAAGCTACCAATTTAGCAAGAATACCGATTTCCCAGGCTTATCGGGTTTACGCAATGTATGGTCGGATTATGTCGGAGATGTCGATTTTATTCCCAGCCATTGGTTTGACATGAACTATGGTTTCCGCCTCGATCACCGGGATTTCTCGCCACGCATGCAACAATTAACCACATCCGCCGGCGCGCCTATATTTCGGCCATTTATAACATATGTCTTAGCGGACCAAACCGAGACAACCGGCTATATCGACAAGGTTGAAGAAGCAACAGTTGGTGTCAACTCAACGTTCTATCAATATTGGTCATTGGGCTTAGCCCACGTACAGGCATTCAATCCTCAGCCAGGACCGCGATCAGATGCCGTAACGCTTAACTATCTGGACGAGTGTTTTGTCTTCGGTATAGAAGTTTCACATGACGACACCACCCGCCTTGACATAGGCACGGGCACATCTGTTCTTTTCCACTTCTATTTGAAGAATGTCGGCGGTGCTCATACAGATAATATCACCACGACGGCTTACCCGACCCAATTCCGCCAGCAATAATAAGCGCGGCCAACGTCTCAGAAAAACTGCAAAATTCCAGTACCTGATAAAAATTACTCTGATAAAAACAATATTATCAGATCGATTGGGCGTGACTGACGTAGGGCCAAGCTATAAGCTAAGGCGCCTGCCATCCTCATAGGATCAAACTCGGACGACACACAAACACAGTGAAGGAGAAAATAATGGGTGACGTTAAAAAACAAAAGCTCCGCCTGAATGTGTTCAAGTCTTTCACCTTAAAATGGTGGCAAGGGGCCTTTTTTAAATGGGGGGTATTGTGCCTTGGCATCGTTATCGGCGCAGAGTGGTATGCTTTCTTTGACGATTACCTTCTTCTGCTTACCATCATAGCCGCCGCTTGCCTTGCCTATATTAGTTTTGTCTGGTGGAAACAATAAATGCCAATCTTCCAGCGCTCTTCTTCACATCTTCCAGAAGCATCCCTTTTTTCTGATCGCGAGTCTATCTATGGACGTTGAACTTATCTTAGGCGGCATCGCCGCACTCATTCTCAGCATCTATCTGGTCTACGCCTTACTTCACCCGGAACAATTCTGATATCGGATCCATGAACACACACGATCTATCGCAATTTATTGTTTTTGCCGCCTTGGTTTCGGTGTTGGCGGTACCCTTGGGCCATTATCTCATGCGCGTTTTCACAGGCCAGCCGATTTGGCTTGAGAGAGTATTTGGCCCACTGGAGAGATTAATCTATCGCTTGGCGGATGTTAAGGTCGAGGAAGAACACTATTGGTTGAATTACGCGGCAGCGCTATTGATCTTTAACGCGCTAGGCGCTGGTTTATTGTTCTTGTTGCTCAGCTATCAAAATTATCTGCCCTGGAATCCACAACAACTCCCAGGCCTAGCCCCCGATTTAGCTTTTAACGTAACAGTGAGCTTTATCACCAATACGAATTGGCAATCCTACAGCGGTGAAACCACGCTGAGTTATTTTAGCCAGATGGTTGGCTTGACAGTACAAAATTTTCTCTCGGCAGCGACAGGATTGGCCGTCGCCATAGCCTTGATCCGTGCCTTGACACGTCGTGAACAACATACACTTGGCAATTTTTACGTCGATATGACCCGAACAACGCTTTATGTTCTCTTGCCAATCGCGTTTGTTGTTGCCCTTGTTCTCATACAGCAGGGCGTACCAGAGAATATGCATGCCTATGTAACCGCAACAACGCTCGAACATGCAACACAGACTATTCCCGAGGGGCCAGTCGCCAGCCAAATCGCTATCAAACAGATCGGCACCAATGGTGGTGGGTTTTTTAACGCCAACAGTGCGCATCCTTACGAAAATCCGACACCCTTGAGCAATCTGATTGAGATGATCTGCATCGTCTTATTACCCGCCGCCTTAGTTATTTCATTTGGCAAGATGGTTGGCGATCGCCGACAAGGTCGTGCCTTGATGGTTAGCATGACGGTGCTATTTCTTGGTTCGTTTCTCTTTTGTTATCTAGCTGAAGCTCATGGCAATCCGGCCTTTACCGCGTTCGGGGTCGATCAAACCATAAGTAAACAAAACCCAGGCGGCAACATGGAAGGCAAAGAAGTTCGTTTTGGCATTCTCAACTCGACTTTGTGGGCAACACTAACGACGGCTACCTCCAATGGCTCTGTTAACGCCATGCATGATAGCTTTACGCCACTCGGCGGGCTCGTTCCTTTATTTAATATATTGCTTGGTGAAGTTATTTATGGCGGCGTCGGCTGCGGTCTCTACGGAATCTTGATTTATGTGATGATAACAGTCTTCATCGCTGGCCTTATGGTCGGTCGCACGCCTGAATACCTTGGCAAAAAAATTGAGGCCCGTGAAATAAAACTGGCCGTACTGGCGATGATGCTCTACCCCACTTGCATCCTCGGCTTGGGTGTTGCCAGCCTGCTTATTCCAGAAGCTCTCAAATCAATCTCGAACGCCGGACCGCATGGCTTAACGCAAGTCATATATACCTATGCTTCCGCCGCCGGTAACAACGGCTCAGCCTTCGCCGGCTTCAACGCTAATACCTTTTATCAGAATATTGTCATCGGCATTGTAATCCTGATTGGACGCTTTGGCATAATTTTACCGGTATTAGCGATCGCCGGATCATTGGTAACAAAAAAGATCACGCCGATTTCAAACGGAACGTTTCCGACGCATGGACCTATGTTTATCATCCTTTTGACGAGCATCATCATTTTGTTTGGCGGGCTTACCTACTTTCCTGCCCTAGCCCTCGGTCCTATTGCCGAGCAATTTTCATTTTCCCAACCTCCGACGCAGCCATGACAAGAAAACCTACGCGACGCGGTTTATTCAATCCCACCTTAATTGTTGAAGCCGCGCTCAATGCATTCTTTAAACTTAATCCGCTAGAGCTTATTAAAAATCCCGTCATGTTTACCGTTGGTGTGGCCAGCCTTACATCCACGATGATCACAATACGTGACATCTTTCTTTTCAAACCCTTTGCACTAGAAATTCAGATTACGTTGTGGCTGTGGTTTACAGTGTTATTCGGAAATTTTGCCGAAGCTATGGCAGAAGGGCGCGGCAAAGCCCAAGCCGAAGCCTTGCGCAAGACGAAAATTGAAACCATGGCCAAAAAATTATCTCATCTGAAGTCGGCCGAATATAAACTCGTATCAGCCGTTCAGTTGCGCGCGGGCGACTTTGTGCTCATTGAGTCTGGCGACATTATTCCAGGCGATGGCGATGTCGTAACCGGTATTGCCACAGTTGACGAATCCGCTATTACCGGCGAATCCGCTCCAGTGATACGCGAATCTGGCGGCGACCGATCGGCTGTAACCGGCGGAACACGCGTTGTCTCAGATTGCATTGTCGTTGAAATTAGAACCAATCCCGGCGAAACTTTTCTCGATCGTATGATTGGCCTTGTCGAAGGTGCCAAAAGACAAAAAACGCCAAACGAAATAGCCCTCAATATCTTGCTCATCGGATTGACGCTCATTTTCTTGATTGTTTGCGTTACACTGCAAGGATTTGCGGCTTATTCTGGCAAAATGGTGCCTGTCATCTATCTAATCGCCCTCCTCATCACTCTTATTCCAACGACCATAGGCGGCCTTTTATCCGCCATCGGCATCGCGGGCATGGACCGGCTCGTTACGTTTAATGTCATTGCTAAGTCTGGCCGCGCCGTCGAGGCTGCAGGCGATATCGATGTATTACTTCTTGATAAAACGGGCACTATCACACTTGGCAACCGCATGGCGGCTGAGTTTATCCCTGTCCATGAAGTGACAGAACAAGAACTGGCTGATGCGGCTATGCTTGCTTCACTGACCGATGACACGCCCGAAGGCAAGTCAATCGTTAGACTGGCCGAAGTAAGGTTTAATTGGCATGCCGAGCATTACCGTAAACCAGATATGGTTTTTGTTCCTTTTAGCGCCTACACACGCATGAGCGGTGTCGATACAAACGGCATTTCTATCCGCAAGGGAGCCCCTGACGCGATTTTAAAACTGTGCGGGCAAAAGACACCTGTGGAAATCACACGCGCCATTCAGAAGGTTGCAAAAACCGGGGGAACACCCCTCTTGGTAGCCCGCGACCAAAATTTGCTTGGCGTTATTCACCTCAAAGACATCATCAAACCGGATATACGCGAACGTTTTGCCATGTTGCGAAAAATGGGCATTCGCACCGTTATGATCACCGGTGACAACCCCTTGACAGCTGCCGCCATTGCCGCCGAAGCCGGGGTCGATGATTTTCTTGCCGAAGCTTCACCAGAAAAAAAGCTCGAATTGATCCGCCTTGAACAAGCTCAAGGTAAGCTTATTGCCATGTGCGGCGACGGATCAAACGATGCGCCGGCTTTGGCACAGGCCGATGTCGGCGTTGCCATGAATACCGGCACCATGGCTGCACGCGAAGCCGGCAATATGATTGATCTCGATAGTAACCCAACTAAATTGATTGAGGTCGTCGTCATCGGTAAACAGCTCCTGATGAGCCGGGGTGCTCTGACAACGTTTTCGATCGCCAACGATGTTGCTAAATATTTTGCTATCATCCCTGCCCTTTTTGTCGGTATTTTTCCTGCCATGCAGGTGCTTAATATCATGCGCCTTGGTAGCCCCGAGAGCGCCATTCTGTCCGCCATTATTTTTAACGCCCTTATTCTTATTGCGCTTATTCCCTTGGCCCTGAAGGGTGTTCGCTACAGACCGGCTTCGGCTAGTGCTGTTTTACGACGGAATTTACTGATTTACGGTCTTGGTGGCCTGATTGTTCCCTTTGCCGGAATCAAGGCAATCGATATTGTCGTAAGCCATTTTATGGGTATATGAAAAATGAACTGGTCACGACATATTCGCTCAAGCTTTGTCCTCCTGGTGTTTTTTAGCCTACTTACAGGATTGGTTTATCCGCTCGTTGTCTATGGTTTAGGTCAGGCCGTATTTTCCCATCAAGCAGATGGCAGCTTGATCAGTGTGCAGGGACAGATCATCGGCTCAAGTTTAATTGGGCAAGATTTCACTATGGATATCTATTTTCACCCGCGCCCCTCCTATGCCGGCCAGGGCTACGACGCCAGAGCTTCGGGCGGTAGCAATTTGGGCCCCACAAGTACAGATCTCTTAGACGCCGTCCATAAGCGGGTTTTGGCGTTAGGCACTTCCGGTGTTTCTTTCGTTCCAGTTGATTTGGTTACTAGCTCGGCCAGCGGACTTGATCCCGACATTTCTCTAGCGGCAGCCCATATTCAAATTGCACGCGTAGCTGAAGCACGCCACGCCTCAGTCGCGGAAGTAGGGGCAATCGTGGAGGCCAATGTCATAACGCGTACATTTGGCGTTCTTGGCGAAAATCGCCTTAATGTATTGCAACTTAACCAGGCGCTGGATCAGTCCATGCCTGTAAAGCAGTAAGGATCAGTGCATGCCTGATCGGCAACAAGAAAGGCCTTCTCCCGAAGCGCTACTTGAACAAGCCAAGCGCGAGGGGCGAGGTAAACTGAAGATTTTCATTGGCGCTGCGCCCGGCGTCGGCAAGACATTCGCTATGTTACGCTCGGCTCAAGCGCGCAAAAACGAGGGTATTGACGTTGTCATAGGTATAGTCGAAACGCATCAACGCAGCGAAACCGAAACAATGGCGCAAGGCTTGGATACCATCCCGCGCTTGACGATCGATTATCGCGGCCTGCAATTTCTGGAAATGGATCTCGATGCGGTGCTGGCTCGAAAACCAAAACTGGTTTTGGTCGATGAGTTAGCCCACACCAATATTCCTGGCGTGCGGCACCCTAAACGTCATCAAGATGTCGAAGAACTTCTCGAAGCCGGTATCGATGTCTATTCCACGCTCAATGTTCAGCACATCGAAAGCCTAAATGATGTCGTTGCACGTATTACAGGCGTTACGGTGCGCGAAACCGTGCCTGACAGTATCATGCAGAAGGCGGATTCGATTGAATTGATTGATTTAACGCCTGAAGAGCTTCTCCAGCGTCTAAATGAGGGCAAGGTCTACATCCCTGAACAAGCGCGCCTGGCCATGAGCCGATTTTTTACCACCGGTAATTTGACGGCTTTACGTGAATTAGCCCTTCGCCAGGCAGCAGCACGTGTCGATGAACAAATGGTCGACTATATGCGCAGCCACGCCATCGCAGGTCCCTGGCCCGCCGGCGATAGGATCATGGTGTGTATTGGTGACGACGGTCAGGCAACTTCTCTTGTCCGTACGGCTAAACGTACAGCCGAACGCCGCGGGGTGCCTTGGTTGGCCTTATATATCGAAACCCACCGCCATGCGGTGTTATCAAAAAATGTTCGTAGCGAAATCACGCAAGCCCTTCATTTAGCAGAAAGCCTTGGCGGTGAAGCCTTAACGATCGCCAATGAAGACGTCCCAGGCGAGGTTTTGCGTGTTGCTCGCGAGCGCAATGTCAGCGTTATCATTGTCGGTCGCTCGGTTCGTTCCGTCATGTCAAGGTTGATGCGGCAGTCGCTTGCCAAACACTTACTCGATCTCGATGAAGGCTTTGACATCTTAGTTGTTAGCGGCAGCGATCCGAAACGCAGGAGCCCCCACGATCACAAACAAGATGAACATCTTTTTACAAAAGCCTGGTGGCAATCTTACGCTTTCGCCACACTAGTCGTCGGCATCACGACGGTTATTGCCTGGGGTGCAAGCCATCTTACCGATTTGCCGACATTATCCTTGATCTATCTGGTTGGCGTGATGTTGGTGTCGGTTGATTATGGTTTCAAAGTTTCTCTCTATACCAGCATTTTAAGCTTTCTGACTTTCGATTTTCTTTTCACACCACCACGTTACTCATTGATGATCGAACGTCATGAAGATTTCCTTACCCTTTCTTTCTTTCTCGTCGTGGCCATAACGGCCGGTGTCATCGGCGCCCGTTTACAAAGACAGATGCAAGTTACGCGGCACAACGCGCTGCGCATTCAAGCCCTTTATGATTTTAACAAAACGATTGCAGCGGCTGCTACGCTGGACAATGTCTTGCAAGCCGTCGTGCATCACGTCGCCGATATGCTTAAATCGCAAGTAGTTGTACTTTTGCCCTATGGTGAGCGACTGGAAACCGTGGCTACTTTTCCTTCTGACATTGTGCTTGATACCGCCTCTGGCGCGGCCATGGATTGGGTATGGCGACATGGGCGTCCAGCGGGCCTCAATTCAGATACCTTGCCGGGAGCGCCCTTTTATGGCTTGCCAATGCTAGCCGGCGGCGAGACTGTGGGCGTTCTTGCCATACGACCGAACGAGGATGCGGCGTTTTCCTCAGATCAAGAGCACATGCTTATCAGTATAGCTAGCCAATCGGCGGTGACCATAGGTCGCACGACGTTGGTGGCTGATATTGAACAAGCCCACTTACAAACAGAAACCGAGCGATTACGCGCCAGTCTCCTTTCGTCGATTAGTCACGATTTGCGGACGCCGTTGGTCGCCATTTTAGGTGCCACGACTAGCCTTAGGGATTATTGGGACAAATTTGACGATAAATCGCGCCGCGATCTTTTTGCGACGATTGAAGACGAATCCGATCGGCTTAACCGTTTCGTTCAAAATCTTCTCGATATGACCCAATTGGTATCGGGTGGCTTAAAGTTGCGCCGTCAACCAACAGATATACAAGATCTTGTCGGCACGGCCTTGACCAAATTGCGCAAACAGATCGGCACACGTCCTTTGCATATCGATATAGCCGATAATTTGCCACCGGTTGATACCGATCTTTCAATTCTTGAGCGCGTCCTTGTCAATATTCTTGATAATGCCTGCAAGTACTCACCGCCAGGGCAGGCTATTGATATATCGGCGCGGCGCGAAGCGCATTATATTCGTATCACCATCACCGATCGCGGTCCTGGTATACCTGAGGAAGAGCGGGATCGCGTTTTTGACATGTTCTACCGCGTCAAAATCGGATCAGCACCAACTAGCGGGGCCGGGCTTGGCCTTGCCATATGTCGCGGATTTATCGAAGCCCATGACGGCCGTATTCAAGCCCAGTCAGGCAACGACGGTATTGGAACTAGAATTGTTGTGCGTTTACCGATCTTTGACGACCAACATTAACCAATAACCTTCAATGTATGAGCCAGCTTAGGGGCACATCCGCACCTGCAAGCCTTTATGTGTTATAATGGTTTTGTCGGAGGAGTAATGTCGAAGACACCTTCCACAGGCAGCACGCACATTTTGATCGTCGATGACGAGCCCCAGGTGCGTAAGTTTTTACGGCTTTCACTGCAGGCCGAGGGTTACGTTGTGCTCGAGGCCGACACGGCTGAAGATGCAATTGATATCGTTCGCACCCAGCAACCTGACCTCATGATCTTAGATCTAAGTTTGCCTGATTTGGATGGACAACAGGTCATTCGCGCCGTGCGCTTAATGAGTTCTATCCCTATATTAGTGCTTTCGGGCCGTACCGAAGACAGCGAAAAAATTGCTGCTCTTGAGCATGGTGCCGACGATTATATGGCCAAACCATTTTCAGTTCATGATCTCGTTCAGCGCGTGCGCGCCGCCATGCAACAGCAGGCTATAGAAATGGCCAACGAAAACATTGAGAGCATCATTACCGGCAATTTACATATTCATTTAGACACAACGGCCGTCACACGATGTGATAAGCCTGTGACCCTCGAAGATGAAGAATATGCTTTATTGAAATTGCTTGCCCTACATGGTGGCCGCGTCATGACGCTTGGCAGCCTATCGCGTGCTTTGTGGGGGCAGGATGGATCTACGCAGCTCTATAGAAACTTACAAAAGCGTATCAACACGCTGCGCCATAAACTAGAGGTTGAACCTTCATTTCCTCGCTATATTCTAACCGAACCCGCGGTTGGGTATCGCCTCGAGATGTTGCCTCCAGAATAATGTTCATCATCACAAATCATTGATCATCTGATCGGTTGTTTTTGCTGCGTAACATTGATGGCGCTTAAGCGGTCACGGGTGAGGCAAATCCTAACCATCTCCTGCTTCTCAATTTATGGTCAATAAAGTGTAAACGACCTTTTGCAGCGAGCTAAAAGGTATGCACTAAATACATATCAACATCCTGTTTTCACTGATCTTTTAAAAAAATTAATCGTCATTAATAAAATACAAGCTATATTTGTCGTATATTTGATCTCGTAATTTCAAAGGAGGCCTAAGTTGAGTCTCGGAAGCGATAAACCGGGCGGACCGCCAACAGGTCGTAGACACGATGCCTACGGTGCCAATTGGTTAGTACCTGCGACTCAGCCGACTGGCGCCCCTTCGCCTAATACTGTTGTGATAGGTGACCCTAAAGGAGCTGGAGCTTCTGCAACGCTTGAATTTGGTCCTGATACGACTTCTAGAATTCCCAGCCCGAAAAGCAGCTTTCGTCCATTTTTCAAATAAAGTACTGGCGTTAGCGCGTTAAAGCTTGGGCTAATTTCCCTAATGATTTAAATAACCAAAAACACCAAATCGCAACGGCATAGGCCAAAATGATAAAGAGGCCGTCGCGTTGCAGCATGCCGATCGCTAAAAATACCAAAGCAATGGACGGCGGAATATTGATAACCGGTATCGGTAACGCCACCATGACCGCCAGCATTAAAACCAAAAGGCCGTGCACACGATCAAGATGCGGTCCCGATAGGACGAAAAGACGCGGCTTAATATAAGCCTCGATTATTTCAACACCGCGAATGCTTTGTTCCAAACCTTTAATCAAGGCCTCGCGTTTGATGGTACGCTCGAGAATGAAATGTGGAAATATTGGCGTCGCGATACCCAGTATCATCTGCGCCGCGAGGATAATCATAGGAATGCCGAACAAAATCGATATAAACGGCACCATAAAGATAAAAATATTTAATAGAGCCAGAATGAGCAGCAAAAAAGCAAAACCACGTATACCAAAAACCTCCAGTACGTGACCAACCGTAACAGATTCCTCGTTGGCGGCCTTATTCATAAGATGCCGCATCAAATCCGAGATGCGTTCTGATTTTGTCGGCATGGGAAGGACGGGTTGCACGACTTTGATCAAGCTGCGGTTTTAGTCTTGGCAGCAGCGAGCTTGGGCAATTCAGCAATCGCTTGATCGACAAGGCGCGTCGCCGTTGCATTATCCATTTGTTCGGAAAGTGCCTGACGCGCCATTTTTATAGCCAGATCGACAGCAACAGAGCGCACTTCTGCCAAGGCTTCCGTTTCTGCCCGCCTTATGCGCTCGATAGCCTGCTGTTCGCGGCGAGCCAAAGCATTTTTCAAATCTACCTCGGCCTGGACGCGTAGACGCGTCGCTTCATCCTTAGCGTGGATCATAATAGTTTCGGCATCAGCCAGGGCTGCCTTTTGTTTTGCTTTGTAATCAAGCAAAGTGGCCTCGGCTTCAGAGCGCAACTTACGCGCCTGCTCAAGTTCGTTATTGACCTTGGCAATTTCGCCATCAAGCCACTTCAAAATTGGCTTACGTCCGAAACGAAACGCCAAACAAAGGAAAATGACCAAAGATACGGCATACCAAAACATGGGGTCGGCTGATAATCCGCTCATGAGCGCCTCACCGCTTGTGCCGGGCCCAGTTTGAGACCACCAGCTACCTTTGCGACCATCGAGCTTGCTAAATCGAACACCATCTCGTGCACTTCCCTGATCGCGGCATCACGCGTTGCTGCAATCCGGCCTTCGGCTTCGGCTATACGCTTAACGAGTTCTTGTTGTTGGGCTGCCTGACGCTCCGCCGCCTCGCTTGCCGCTTTGGCCGTCAGATCGCTTAACATAACTTGAGCCTTGGCTCTCGCCTCAGCGAGCGTTTTTTCATAATGGGCCAAAGTCGCCTTGGCTTCTTCATTGGCCTTGGCCGCAAGTCCAAGATCATTTTCGATTGTTCTTTGACGTTTATCTTGAGTGCGGCTAACGCCAGGTAGAGCCACATAGGCCATCAGCAGATAGAGAAGCCCAAATGTAATCGCGAGCCAAAAAATCTGTCCTGGATATAAGGCAACATCAAACTGGGGTAATCCCTGATCGCCGCCTTCGCTCTCCGCAGCCCATAAGGGCGATGCCCAAAGCGGCGCCAGACTGGCCAGAAAAAGTGTAAGATACTTACCGGCTCGATGCATGCGTTTGTACTTTAGCTGCTTTTCATTAACATGATAGCGATCACGAAGCACATCAGTAGCACGAGCTCCGTAACGGCAAAACCCAAGTAACCAATAAAGCTGAACTTTGATTCAGCCGAAGGGTTACGCGCAATGGCCGTGATCCAAGCCGAGAATATCAGACCAAGACCAATGCCGGCGCCCAGCGAACCGACCATCGCTATACCGGCACCAAGTAACTTGACTGAACCTTCCATCGTAAACTCCCTGATTGGCTAGAGGTTATTGTTATAAAAGAACGCGTTAGTGCATCTCGATTGCATCACGCAGATACACGGCTGAAAGTATCGTGTATATATAAGCCTGCAGTAATGCCACGAAAAACTCGAAGCCGGTGATAGCAATGTTAGCTATCAGAGGCAATACACTAAGTCCGGCAAGCCAGCCGGCGGCTAATAAGCTCACGATCATGCCAGCAAAAACCTGCAATAAAATGTGCCCGGCCAGCATATTGGCAAATAACCGGATGGAAAGGCTGAAAGGACGAACCAAGAAAGAAATCAGCTCAATAACGATTAAAAAGGGCGCCAAAGCCATGGGCACGCCTTTAGGCAGAAATATATGCAAAAAATGCAAGCCATGGCGGGCAAACCCGGTGATAAATATCACAAGGAAGAGCAACAGGGCTAAACCGAGATTTACAATAATGTGACTGGTAACAGTAAGAGCACCAGGGATAAGTCCAAACAAATTACAAAACATAATAAAAATGAATATTGAGAAGATAAAGGGGAAGAAGGGTTTGGCTTTTTTACCAGCGGCCCCTTCAACCAATTTTGATATTGTGTTGTAAATCGTCTCTGCAACCATCTGCCAACGCCCAGGTACAAGCGCCTGCGGACGCATGGCAAGTGTCATGAGGGCGGTACCGGCGATAATGGCCAAAAACATAAAGAGCGCCGAATTTGTGAAGGCTACCGGATGACCGCCCACAGAAAACAGTGGCCCGCTTAGCGCGTGAACTTCAAATTCTTCAAGCAGTGATGCCATAACCTATTATCTCCGTTTATTGGACCTGCTGATCGTACTTTTTCATAGCGCGCCAGACATTAGCTATAGCTGCGGCAAAACCAACAAAAAGCATCGTCAACGTTCCCCACGGCCCTATGCCAAGTTTCCAGTCGGCCAACCACCCAACGCCTACACAAGCCAACATCACGGCTACAAATTCAAAACCAACCCGGCTTGCCTTCATCGCGGCAGAGTTATCTTTTATTGGACCCTCTTGTACAGGCTTCGCTTCAGCCTGCCGGATACGAGCCGACATCTCATCCAATTTGCTGCGCTCGGGGTCTATGACCATGTTTATGTTACTGCCTCTACGCGCAATCGTTAGAAGTCGGGCGCAAAGTAGGTGTGCGATGCTTGCGAGTCAAGCTTAAGAAGCCCTTGAATCTTGCTGCATTTTTTGAGCTCCAAGATAACGCCCGAACCCAAGAAAAGTGTCATTATTTAGAACTCGGACTTGCTAAGTCCAGCTTCTGGCCAGCTAGCAATCCCCGCAACGTATCGGCCATCGACTTCGGATCTGCGTCTTCGGCAAAGGTCGTAATGAAAGCGCCATTTGGGTCCATCAGATAGATGGCCGTAGAGTGATCCATCATATAATCGTTATTATCGACGTTCTCACCTTTTGCATAATAGACTTTATAAGCCTTGGCGACTGTGGCGATCTGATCTGGCGACCCACTGAGACCAACTATTCTGGGATGAAACGAGGCTACATATTGTTTCATCTTCTCTGGCGTATCACGGGTTGGATCGATGGTAATGAACAAAGGCTGGACCTTGTCGGCATCGGGCCCTAGAAGATCCATGGTACGGGCCATAACGGTAAGACCCGTCGGACACATATCCGGACAGTATGTATAACCAAAATAGACAATGAGATACTTACCGCGATAATTCGTATCCTTTACCGTTTCACCATCCTGGTTGATCAGCGTAAACGGACCGCCGATGGGCTCAGACGCCGTTGGTGGACGGATGGCCTCCTGGCGTAAATCAGCTCGGCGCGCCTCATCACTGCGTATTTGCCAGATTGCAACGCCTGAAGCTAACAACAAACCAAGAAGTACCGAGAGAATAATTTCCAACCACCGCCGCTTGGTGTCCTCTTGCGGGGGCAGATCTGGATCTTTTTCAAAGGGCGATGGAGGAACAGGATCATTCATACGGGCATACTAGCACCCGCACCAAAAAGTCCAAGAACTTAGGCAGAAGGCAAGAACTTAAACGTTCAAAGGACGCCCAACATACTGGCCACCAGAGGATGGCGGACAATATCTTTATCGGTCAACCTTATGACGGCGATACCGGGGACAGGTTCTAGTTTTCTTGCAATATCGGCAAGTCCCGACATGCCTTCGAGCAGGTCGCTCTGATCAGGGTCGCCCGTCAGCACCATGGTTGAATGCCAGCCAAGACGTGTGAGTAACATCTTGATCTGATTGTAAGTGCAGTTTTGCGCTTCATCGATGACCACGAAGGCATTATTTAAAGTGCGTCCGCGCATGAAACCTATAGGTGCTATCTCAATACCGCCATCGGCGAGGTATTGCTTGAGACGCTTGCCGCCCATACGATCATTTAAGGCATCGTAGAGCGGGCGAAGATAAGGCGACATCTTTTCATGCAAATCCCCAGGTAGAAAACCTAAAGTTTCACCGGCTTCGACGGCAGGACGGGAGAGGACGATACGATCAACGCGTCCAGCTTCCAGAGCCTCAACGGCCGCACTTATGGCGAGATAGGTTTTGCCGGTACCGGCTGGCCCAGCGGCGACAACCAAATTGTTTTTTGCCATCGCTTCGAGCAAATGCGCTTGGTTAGCGTTTTGCGGTTTTATTTTGCGGATATAGCTTTGATCACGGCGATCAAAGGCAGGATTATTGAGTGGGTCCCAGGATGCATTGTTGGTCGTATAGAGCGGTTGAACATTATAAGTTTTCTCGTCACGGTCAGAATGTTCATAACGTGAGCGCCGCTTCCCCATCATTGCCTCGCTTCTGTCCGGGAAAAACCCAGACGTTTGTGGTCGTAGCCGCACCATGCAGCCACGTTAAAATGCCGCTGTTTATGAGAGTTAATTCCTGATGGGGGCGAAAACCGGGGTACAGACGACAGAGAGCCGCAAATGCGTTGGGTGGTGAAAGGTTGGACGACAAGCACCTTGCGAATCTTAGTACCTCCTCCGCAGCGCGGCACCTACCGCGCGTGCCCCTCACAACCTTGAGCTCTTATGCCCTTTGGCCGGTCGAGGGCTGGAATTTGAGCCGCTCGCGCGACTCTTTCATATCCCATATATACTCTACGTCTTTACGGTTAACAAATCCTTATGACAAGAATAAGGCGCTGATTTTGCCGCTATAAAATCGCTGTTCAACATTACTTAGATGGGGTGGTTCTAAGGAAGTTCAAGATCATTCCGCACACAGCATGAGTTTGCTTGACAGAGTGCGTCCTAACTCTCTACTTTGCCGCGACTTTTAGATTGGTCGTGACGGCCTTGCCTTAAGCGCACCCGCCATGACACCACATACCCGGAGTAGTATTATGAAGGTTACCAATTCGCTTAAATCGCTTAAAAAGCGTGACGCCAACTGCCGCGTTGTACGCCGCAAAGGTCGCGTCTATGTGATTAACAAAAAGAATCCGCGCTACAAGGCACGGCAGGGTTAATCAACTTATTTTGATAGCTTTTTTATCAAAGCTTCGCGAACGTCCTGAATAACTGGCTTCCAATCGCCAATTTTATGTTGGCGAAAGAGGCGCATTGTTGGGTACCAAGGCGTATCCTTGCGATCCGTGAGCCAGCGCCAATCGGGTGCAAACGGCAAGAGTGTCCACACCTGTTTTCCCATACCTCCCGCTAAATGCGCCGTCGCCGTATCGCAGGTAATGATAAGATCAAGTTGCTGCATAAACCGCGCACTATCGGCAAAGTTCTTGAGCTTCGGCACAAGATCAATAATGGCGTATTTGAGTAATAGTGCACTATCCCCTTCTCTCAAATCCCGATTGAGATTGAAGAACTGCACATTCTTTTCGGCAAACATATCAGCAAATAGGCTGAGTGGGATTGAACGTCTCACATCGTTGCCATGGATAGGGTTTCCGCCCCAAACGACGCCGACTTTAAGTTTGTCGGTCTTAACAAGAAGCTTAGACGGATCAGGCTCAAGGATCGGCAGATAAGGTATATTCGTAGGTATAGTCGCAAGCGTTGTGCCAAGGCGATGCGGCAGATCGAAGACAGACGCATAATAGTCAAAACCAGATATCGGCTGGCCATGCGTAACGATCTCATCAGCCCCTGGCCAACCTTCAAATAAAGGTTTCAGAACGGGGTGAACAGAAAACATGACGCGAACCCCGTCCGCCTTGAGCAAAGGGCAATAACGGCTCAACATCAAGGTGTCGCCATAACCCTGCTCATCTGTCACCAACAAGGTTTTACCTTTGAGAGACTCGCCGCGCCACAAAGGTCGTGAGAATTTTTGACGTTTAAGTCCACCAACATCTTCAAAGCGCGCGCGATAACGCGCAAAACCCTCTATGTACTTTCCGCGCAATAATTCCATCAGCGCTAAATGCCAATGTCGATTACCATATTCTTCTTCATCGACCTCCCGGCCATCTTCGCCCTCAATTGTCTGCCCGGCTGCCTCGACAGCTTTACGGTAAGTGTTTTCGGCTAACTCAAGCTGGTTGAGCGATTGATAACTTTGCGCAAGATTATCCAATACATCGACGAGATCGGGCTTTATCGCCAACGCGCGCTGATAAACAGGAATGGCTTCTGTGTAACGATCCAAACGGCACAACGCGACGCCATAACCAAAATGCGTCATAGGGTTATCAGGCGCCAATTCCACGGCTCGTTTGCCGGCCGTTAAACTTAGAGAATAGTCGCCAAATTTCTCGGCAACATTACACAAAGTGAGCCAGCCTTCGGCATAATCGGGCGCCCCTACCACAGCGCTTTGCGCTTCTTTGAGAGCTTCCGCAAAATGTTTATCGCGCACCAGGGCTAGGGCCAAATTGCTGTGTGCTTCAGCATAAGCGGGTCTGATTTTGATGGCCTCGCGGTAGGCCTCAATCGCAGAATTCCAGTCACCAACGAGGCGGACGGCGTTTCCAAGATTATAATGGGCCTCTGCCATAGAAGGCTCAAGCATGATCGTTTGTTTGAAGGCTGCGGCAGCTTGAAGATATTGCTCAAGCGACATAAAGGCATTGCCAAGATGAAACCGAAACAAAGCCGCCTTTGGATCAAGTTTAATGGCCCGTTTGATTAAGGCGACAGCTTCTGTTCCATCGCCTTTGGCGACGAGCACTGTCCCCAGCAAGGAAAGAACATCGGCGTCTTCGGGCGTCGATATCAAAAGAGACCGATAAAGCCGCTCCGCTTCGGCCAGTTCGCCGGCACGGTGCTTATCTAAGGCTTGTTTTAGAATGCCGTTCATTCGGGAAGAGTTAATTGCCTCGGATCCGTCTGTTCTTCGATCCAGGCAATACGCAACACATTGGTATTGCCAGGTTTGCCAAACGGAACGCCCGCCGTAATCACAACGCGCTGACCGATACGAGCGATACCATCATATAGGGCTATTTGAACGGCCTTCTGTACCATCTCATTGAAGCTTGCGACATCAGCCGTATGTACGGCGTGGACGCCAAATGAAAGCACAAGTCGCCGGGCTGTTTCGAGTTTCGAGGTCAAACAAAGAATTGGGACCTCTGGCCGCTCACGTACGGCGCGCAATGTCGTGGAACCTGACGTTGTGTAAGTGACGATGGCCGCCGCTTCTATTGTTTCAGTGATTTGGCGCGCAGCAGCGGTGATGGCATCAGCAGAAGTGTGTTGCAAATCGGGGTGTTGTGCCGCGATACCAGTGTGATATGTGGGGTCATCCTGCGTGTGGCGTGCAATTCTGTCCATCATGGCAACGGCCTCAATCGGATATTGGCCGGTCGCACTTTCGGCTGAAAGCATAATGGCATCGGCACCATCATAAACAGCCGTTGCTACATCGGAAGCCTCGGCACGCGTCGGTGTTGCATTCGTAATCATAGACTCGAGCATCTGTGTGGCAACAATCACCGGTTTACCAATCCGCCTGGCTTCGCGCACGATCAACTTTTGCGTACGCGGTACATTCTCGGGCGGCATTTCAACGCCAAGATCGCCGCGCGCGACCATAACCCCATCAGCAAGATCAAGTATCGGCAGCAGATTCCTCACAGCCGACGGTTTTTCGAGCTTCGCCATCACGGCTGCGCGTTGGCCGATCAGTTGCCGCGCTTCATCAACGTCTTCGGGTCGTTGGACAAATGATAAAGCCACCCAATCAACACCCATACTAAGGGCCGCCTCAAGGTCAAGGCGATCTTTGGGGGTTAAGGGCGAAAGCGGAAGAACAACATCGGGAACATTGACACCTTTGCGATCGGACAGTTGGTGGCCTGACATCACAATCGTATCGGCAAAATCGGCACCACAGCGGTGAACGCGTAATTTGACCTTGCCGTCATCAAGTAACAACTCGCTATCCGGTCCGATGGCCGCGAATATCTCCGGATGTGGCAGCTGTACGCGTTGGTTCGTGCCCGGCACCGGGTCGAGATCAAGCCGCAACGACTGACCAATTTCTAAATCGATGCGACCGTCCGTGAATACGCCCACACGCAGTTTGGGACCTTGTAAATCCGCAAGCACTGTAATCGGCCGGCCGACATCCAATTCGACTTCACGAATAAGGCACATGCGTTCATGATGATCGCGATGAGAGCCGTGACTAAAATTAAGGCGAAAAACATCCGCACCGGCATCAAAAAGTGCACGGATCATTGCCTTGGTTGACGAAGCTGGTCCAAGTGTCGCAACAATTTTCGTTTGTCGCTTGCGGTGATGATTGGGCTTGCTGGTCATGGTGTCGGAACATCAAAAACAGAGAAATTGGCAGGAAGTCGTGACTTCAACTTTACCACCACAAGTTTGATAGCACGATTTGTAGTTATCTTCACAATCGTCATAGCAGCTGTTCGGACTGCATTTGTCATTACGCTCAAAATCGCGTGGCTGAAGGTCTGCAGGCTGATGACTAAAGAACTGCTCTCGAGCGTATTTGTCATAGTCTTGAATGGCCTGCGCTTGCGTTAAATTGAGGCAACTACGCTCTTCCAAATTGCACGTCTCGCGACAATAACCCTTGGCCTCAAGACATTGGTTAGCACACATCCGGCCGCCGGGTGTGTTGGGCGCTATATAGGACGTATTTTTGGCGGCTTGGCCAGCACAGCCAGTAAACGTCACGAGAATAAGCATCATTAATAATGGAACAAAGCGCATGGTAAACCTGGGGACTGCAAATCTTGTCCTCAAGTTGCCTCAGCTGAATGCCGATGACAATGATTTTAAGCTGAGCCGAATTGGCGGCTAGCTTTGTACCTGGCTTATCCTAAGTTTTATTGATGCTAAGCCTAGAGAGGGTGATTGTTGCCGAAAACCTTACAACAAAAAAGGCTTCAGCCAATAATCGCGGACGCCCGGTTGCAAAAAGAGATCATGGAGGATAAAGGCGCCAACAACGATGGTAACAAGTCCGCTAATAGCTAATATGTTCTTGGAATGCGGAAGAATGATATTCAATTTTGCCGTAAGCCAAAACGGATAAAGCAAGTGAACGACGCCCTTCAGTGTCATGAGAAGACCAAGGATAGTGACAATGGTCTGAGTTCCCTGCCATACCCAATGAAAAGCAATAATGAATACGCCGGCTACAAGATTAATGGCCCCTATGACGAGCGAACTCTGTCCCGGTTTTATCGCTAGATTTTCAATCCAACTCATCCAACCCTTCATGCCCTTCAAATAGGACAGGCCGATGACACATAAAATCATACCCGTCATAAATTCGATGCTTTGAAGTGAAGTCATGGTCACCTTGGGTCAGATTTATGACGTATGGTTCTCTCTATTCAAAAATGGAAACGTGCACGGCTTAGGCCTCATGAGGCTGAGACCTCCATCAATGAAAAAAGCTAAGACGTTCTGTGTCCATATCGAGATTACCCAGAACGCCCTAGTCTCTTAATTACTGAACATTGACGGTCGTTCCACCGTTTGATCCGCTACTGCCTTTAGAACCCGTGTTGCCCTTTGCGCCCTGCTGGCCAGTATTGCCCGTATCTCCCTGTGCACCAGGCGCTCCAGTAGCCCCTGTGTAACCGGTATTACCGGTATTACCTTGATCGCCGGTAGCGCCAGTAGCACCTGTATAGCCGGTATTGCCTTGATTGCCGGTTGCACCAGTTGCGCCCGTATAACCAGTACTTCCCGTATTACCTTGTCTTCCAGCATTGCCTTGATTTCCTTGCGGCCCAGCAGGCCCCGTACAAGCGGCGAGACCAAGCGTAAGAACGAGCAGCGCAGAGGGTAAAGAATATTTCATAGATTTCTCCTGGATGTGAAACTCAGAGTGATGAAAGTTGTGTCTTTGCTTATTTATATAATCAGCCATTATGTGATCGTAAGGACTAACTATGACCGAGACATAAGATATTCTCCGACAAATCCAGCGATAGACCAGTTTCATTGTGCAGATTTGACATACATCAAATGAACTTCATCTTGCAGGCCTAATCGCTCAATTTTTTGATATCAATTGAATTGTTTGCAAACCAAGCGATCAAAGTTCGGAACAATCTAACTTGGATTTCACAATATTATTCTCCATGCGCAAAGATTAAGCGATGGGAACCGCTCGGATCAGAATTCAGAAATCTGACAAATTGACGAATGTCAAATCAAAATCGTTTGACTGTCGTAGTTAGTAGATTGTGAAAAAATTATTGCCAATCCATCCCACAATACAGGCCACGGGCTTCTTCATGAACACGAAAAATAAGTTGGCACTCGGCGACAAAAATTTAAACGCTCCCACTATAAACTTTGGCAGCGGCATTAGAAGAAATCATATTTATCCGGATACCTCCGGTCTAAAATCAGCCAAAAGCTATCAAAGTATGGAAATAAATTTTCGGGTGCTATCTTCATTTCACAAAGATAAAGTCGCTCTATATGAACAAGCCGCTAATTTAAAAGAGCTCATGGTCACATGGGTTCTTGTGGAGTGTGGTAACCAAGCACAAATCTATGTGTGTCATAAGAAAACAAATACAAATGCACCATGGAGCGATAATGGTTTTAACGCCTACGACAAAAAAACAGATTACGAATTAGCGCCCGTATCAAATGGGATCATCGGTACAAACACAAAAAATGACTATCAGATTGATAACGATTGGAACGGCACCGTTTTAAGCCGCGATGCCTCCATTCACGAGTTTGGCGGCCAACAAACTGATAATGCTGCAAGTGTAAGGGAGCATTTTATGACAAACGTTGCTGGTAGACTTGCCCAGGCATGTAGGAAGAATTTGTTTGATAGGCTTTTACTTGTCGCTTCTGACAAAATGATAGGCGAGCTAAAAATGAAACTTGCCACCGATGTACTGGACCGTATCGTTACCGTTGCTCCGGAAGAGTTTGAAGCTTATCAAAATCATACGGTTATGACGCTTTACCGTAATGTATTTGCCCAATCTCATGCCCAGTGAACTTGGAATTTTACTTAAGTCAAAGGAGACGTCATGCCCCAGACAGAAAAGTTATCCACACAGATTATGACGAGCGCAGATCACCACGTCGCGGCAGCTTCACACCATGAAGAGGCAGCCGAGTCACACCGCAATGCAGCAGCCCACTACGCTTACGGAGACTATCAGCAAGCCAATGAACATGCTCGCTTGGCCAAGGGCTCAGGCAAGCAAGCCGAAACGCACTGTGAGAAAGCTATGAAGTAACCAAACTCGCTAAATCAAGCACCGATACTTACGACTTCTACAACCCTCAAAAAAAGGATACTCGCTATGACCCAACCTGAAAAAACATTTAAGGTAATTACTTTATCAGCTCTCGCCCTATTTATGGGAATGGCTTCGCAAGCTTACGCCGAAACAACCGGTCGCTATATTGATGACGCAACCATCACCGCGAAAGTAAAGGAAGCGATATTTGCGGACAGCCAGTTAAAGGTTCTGCAAGTGACCGTCGATACGAGCCACGGCATTGTTCAGTTGAGCGGCGTTGTAGACGCGCAAACTCAAGAGTCCGAAGCCCTTTATGTGGCTAGCCATGTTGATGGTGTCTTGGCCGTAACGGATAAATTATCCGTTAAAAGCGTCCAAGCCGACTAAATATCGAGCCGGTTACAAGATCGGTCGTGCCGTTTAGCGATTGAGTTATTCGACTAGAGAGGGTTAAGATGGCGAAGGCGCGTCAATTTGGTCCCAAGAAATAACGCTGATGCTAAAAAGACTATTATCTAGCTTTAATGGCGGCAAATGAATAACTCCTCAGAGGACATAAGTCGCAAAGAGAAGTTCCTTAAGGAATTACAATTTTTCTTCTCGCGCTTTGCACAAGCCGTCGCGCACCAAACGGGACGTGCCAGCAGTTTTACTCTGGCGCTGATACTCATTGTTGTTTGGGGCGGGTGCGGACCATTTTTTGGATATTCAGTTTCATGGCAAGTCACGATTGAGACCATTTGTAGTACTGTAACCCTACTCATGGTTCTCTTGATCCAAAACACACAGTATCGCGATACGCAGGCCATCCAGATGAAGCTTGATGAGCTAATTCAGACAAGCAAGAATGCGCGCAATGATCTTATCGAAATTGAAAAACTTACCGAAGGTGAAATCGCAGAGGTTCGTGAAATACAACGCGAAATCCGCGAACAAAGCGAAACCTCGGGTACAGGCAGCGTATGATATTAAATACGACAGCGAGCCCCTCAACACGCTTCTATGTTGTGCCACACGATTCACCGAACGCCTATTAGCTTTAGACGGTTAAGAAAGATGCCTCTATCGCAAGATAGATGTCGCTAATAATCAACTGTTAAAGTTGTGACAACCTATTACTCCGGGTCGTGCTTCTCACCCTCTTCGGCTGGGGCTTTTTTCTCTGCGGGTTCTTTAGCAGGCGCTGCTGCGTGTTCGACTGGAGCCTTCGCTGCAGGTTCTTTGGCAGGCGCTGCTGCATGTTCGACTGGAGCCTTCGCTGCAGGTTCTTTGGCAGGCGCTGCTGCATGTTCGACTGGAGCCTTCGCTGCAGGTTCTTTGGCAGGCGCTACTGCGTGTTCGGCTGGAGCTTTCACTGCAGGTACATTGCGAGGTGTAGCCACGTGTTCTTCTTCTTTGTCTGACGGTTGGATGACTGGACGCTCAGCTGCATGAACGACAGGTTTTGTGGGCGCGACAGCTTCACGAGGTTGGTTAGGCGCTTCTGGCTTGGCAATTGTTGCTTGAGCCGGATGAGTAGGTTGAACCGCAGGAGCGTGAGTAGCTTGTCCGGTTTTTTCTGGTGCACTGCCCGCTTGCGGCTTGGGTAATACCGCCCCTTTCGCGAGCGCAGGGTTCTTTCGTACAGCTGCATTATGCTGCTCTGCTACTGGGTTACGAGCCCCAGCTTGTTTAGCGGCGACAACCCCATGTGTGAAATCGCCTGCTTTGGCTGTGGCTGCTATGGATGGCTTACCGTGATTGACAGAAGCTGCTAAAGACGGATTTTTACTCGCCGCCTGGATTTGAGCCACTTGCTCTTGCGTTGGCGGTGTATGTTTCTCACTGGCAGCAGCCTGTTCCTCGGCATTTGGTGTAGCCGCAATGCCGCCTGGACCACCATTGAAGCTGGTCGTATTATTCTTGTTTGTGACGTTAGTTACATTGGTTACATTGGTTACAGAACGGTTGACGTTGTAAACGCCGTTATTCCATCCGCCACCGGCAAAGCCAACACCACCATAGCCGCCGCCATAATTTATGCCACCATAGAAACCTACATGAGGCGCCCAATAGCCTTCATGCCAGTTGAAAGATCCATCACCCCAGCCCCAATAGCCAGGGGTCCACAATACACCAACGACAGGTGGTTGCACCCATGTACCCGGAACCCAAAAATAGCCAACATCACTCCAAAGCCAATGGCCTGGTGACCAAATGTATCCTTCCATAGGAGGAGACGGAATAACGTAAACCGGCATCGGCGGCGGCGCTATAGCAACAGGCGGCGGCGCAAGAAAATCAAAAGAAAGTGATATATCAAGCCCTGCAGATGATGTCGCTGGCATAAACATAATGCCTAGGGCGAAAAATACAGGCGTCAAAAAACCAAGACTACGCATTTTGTTTATCCTCAACTTATAGGGTGATTAGAATTTATTAGGTCGTAGGGGAGGCACGGTCTGCAATAGATATAAGCTGCTAATTCTGCGACATTATTTGGGTATTCTCTAATACCCCTGGTCCAAGAGGCATTTGACAATAATCAAATGGTCATCATTTCTTCGTATGGAATCGAGATGAAAATATAAGTAGAAAGACAATTGTTTGGTGCCGCAAGAGCGCTTTCAACTCCACCTAGAGAACGTTGGCGTAAAATGAGATCTCTTATCAAAATGCCTTATGCCAGATTTCTCTATTCGATAAGAGGCATTAAAATTTGTAGCCCACACCAAGACGTATGATGTTATTGCCTGATCCGCCGGAAATCGTCGTACCACTAATTGTTGAGTTTTCATTGGGTACATCGACATAGAGATACTCAGCCCTCGTAAAAAAATTGCCTAATATATCGGCATCGACGCCGACACCTCCAGCGAAGCCAGTTTGCACACTACTATCTGAGCCAACTCCATCTAACTTTGCATTCGTTCCGGTAAAACCTAGACCAGCTGTCACGTAAGGCAAAAAACGACCAAATGAATAGCCGAGCCGTCCGCGCAACGTCGACATCCAATTTTCTGTGAATTTTGTGCCGGCTGACGTAGAATTTGTGTCGATGGCAGCGATATCGCCCTCAGCACCCAACACGAGACGATTAATTTGCCAGTTGTAGCCAATATCGCCGCCAACCGTAGAAGAGCCGTCCGAACCTGATGCACCGGCGCCACCTGAAGCATTGCTGAAATTGCTCAACATACCTCCGACAAAAATACCAACGTAAGGACCAGTCCAACTGAAGGATTCTGGATTATCGGCAAATACAGGAAAAGCTGGGAGAACAGCCATCATGACGCCTAACCACAAAATTCTCTTGACCAAAAACTTATTCATCATGGGAGCTTTCCTCTTGAGAAGGTTTCGTCTCGTGAGTTATTCGAGTCGCAAATCCTAGCACAAAATGGCGACAGAAATGATCGTTGAGAAGTTTGTCTTTTTTGTCAGGTAATTAATTGGAAAACATATTTGATATAAGCAATCCCGTCGATTTGAACCGGACAAGGTTTATCAACCAGCCTCCAAACCCTATCGGGGTCTCGAAGAACCTCACTACCCTTTCCATGACAAAACCGTAATTGTCACAAACTGCGGCAGGCTCTGTGTCTACAGAAAAAAGATCAATCTCTCGACATCTCTTGCTGGCCAAGCTGTTGGCATCAAAGAGGTTGATGAGGGTATTTGGCTCGTCAGCTTTATGGAGTATGATCTTGGCTACATCGATCTCGAGGAGAAGTCTTTGCAACCACTCAGCAATCCTTTTGGCCCAAGGATTGTGTAAACTATCTCTCCGGTACGTTCCGTAAAGATTGTCTCCGGTCCGTACAACTTTAAGATGGTGCGCCGGAACGGATGGTTCTGGGCACTTCTGGCAAATTAAACTTCAGATTGCCTAAGTCAATTCCTTCCCAAAACCGCTTTTAGCTTTTTGGGACTCTTC
>JABDFY010000018.1:49559-50578 GCA_013286365.1 Alphaproteobacteria bacterium | reverse complement strand
GCGCGCTTGTCTGCGGTGCGAACTTCGGGCAAAGCCATAGAAGCGATAGACCCAATCGTTGATGACCAGGGTCAAACCCGCTTTATTCAATCGCAATATGAAATCTTACCGCCCTTTAGTGAAATAAAAGAGGGCGTAATAGTTCGCGAAGATGATCTGACGGCCTTGATTGTCGAACGTGAGCGCCGCGAAAATATGTTGCGCCAAGTGATAGGCACCTTAGTTGCTGTCGTTGACAGACGTGATCCCTATGCGGCTGGTCACTCTGCGCGCGTGGGCCAATTAGCCCGTGCTATCGCCGAAGAAATGGTTCTTGACGAACAGCAGATCGAAGCCGCGGAGATTGCGGGCTCACTGATGAATTTTGGTAAAGTGCTTGTGCCAAGGGAAATTCTGACAAAGACGACGGCATTGACGCCGGAGGAATTGCAACGTGTACGTGAAAGTATACTAACTTCTGCCGATATTCTTTCGATCATTGGTTTTGCGGGGCCTGTTGTGCCGACGCTACGTCAGGTCATGGAGCGTTATGATGGCACGGGGGCTCCTGAAGGCTTGAAAGGTGATGATATTATGGTTACGGCACGTATTGTGACGGTTGCTAATACTTACGTAGCCTTGGTTAGTCCACGTGCCCATCGCCCCAGTTTAGCCCTTAAGAAAGCGGCGGAAATCATGATGCAGGACGCTGGCAAGATCTATGATCGGCGGGTGGTTTTAGCGCTGGCAAATTATATAGAAAATAGGCCAAACAAGCTGGACTGGTTGTATCAGAAGCCAACGGTCGGCGGAAAGAAAATAGAGATACCTTAAGGAATACTTCCTTTTTCTAATATTTGCGTCTACGGTCATCGAAAATATATGGGATGACCGTAATGAAATCAGGCCGTGATTTCCTTGAATTAGACCAGGTTGATGCGCAAGCACTGAAAGCCATACTGGCTTCGGCGCATAAGATGAAACGCGCGCCGCTGTCTTTCCAGCCCTTGATCGGCAAAACCTTGGCCCTGGTTTTTTGA
>JABDFY010000018.1:0-49549 GCA_013286365.1 Alphaproteobacteria bacterium | reverse complement strand
CGACGCTTAGCGGTGCCGAAATACAGCTCGGTCGCGGTGAGACAATCGGCGATACCGGGCGCGTTTTGTCGCGTTATGTCGATATCATTATGTTGCGTACATTTGCCGCACATAAATTACGCGAACTCGCTGAGGGTGCGAGTGTACCTGTCATCAATGGACTTACCGACCATTCTCATCCGTGCCAAGTGATGGCTGATGTTATGACGGTGGAGGAAAGACTTGGTTCACTTTCAGGCAAAACGGTTGTGTGGTGTGGCGATGGTGGCGATAATGTGTTAACCAGCTGGATGCACATCGCCGTGGCGTTCGATTTTAACTTACGTGTCATCTGTCCTCCGGAATTTCCGCCTGAACCCGAAGTTTTGAGAAACACACAGAAAAACGGTGGACGCGTGACAGTTACGGCTGATCTGGATGCCGTTAAAGACGCAAATATTGTCATGACTGACTGTTGGGTATCCATGCACAACAGTGATGCTGGCGTCCGCCAACAAAGACTTTTACCTTATCAGGTTGATGCGGCCGTTATGCGCCGAGCATCACCTAAAGCGATTTTTATGCATTGTTTGCCGGCACATCGTGGTGAGGAGGTCACGGATGAAGTCCTTGATGGCCCACAATCCGTTGTATTTGACGAAGCTGAAAACCGTCTGCATGTGCAGAAGGCCATTATTTGCTGGTGCCTAGGCATAGAAGGGCCCAAATAGAGATCCCTTACTTGCTTCGCGCTTGAAAAGCGTTCAAACAAATAAGTAGTATGACTGTTTTTAGGGTAAGTTGATGCCTCATTCTGCCTTGCCATTTTCACGCGACGATGCGCCGCGGTTGTATGTAGCCGGTGGTATTAACTGGCTTGGACTTTGGACGCTGACCGGCAAGGAAACCAGCCGTTTCATTAAAGTCTATGCCCAAACTATCGTCGCGCCTGTTATCACGACACTTCTGTTCTACATTATTTTTGCCATCGCCCTAGGCGGGGCACAGCGCATGATTGGCAATATACCCTATCTTTCTTTTTTGGCGCCCGGTCTCATTATGATGTCGATGGCACAAAATGCATTCGCCAATACGTCAAGCTCGATTGTGATTTCTAAAGTTCAAGGCAACATTGTGGATGTCCTGATGGCACCCTTATCGCCGATGGAAATGACCATCGGCTATATGCTTGGTGGAATTGCACGAGGTCTTTTGGTTGGACTTGTATCAACGGCGGTTTTGTTACTTTTTACGGCGATACCCGTGACGGATATCGGTTATATTTTGTACCACGCCGTTATGGGATCAATGATGCTTGCACTCTTGGGATTAATTGGAGGTATCTGGTCGGAGAAATTTGATCATTTAGCCGCGGTGCAAAACTTTATTGTCATGCCAGCTACATTTTTATCGGGTACATTTTATACGGCTGATCGGTTGCCAGAGAATTGGCGCTTTCTATGTCATCTCAATCCATTCTTTTACATGATTGACGGGTTTCGTTATGGTTTTATTGGAGTGTCGGATGGCACGCTCACCATAGGTTTAATTGTCATGGCGGTAAGTAATTTCGTACTTCTGTTGATTGCTTACCGTTTATTCGAGTTGGGATATAAACTTAAATCTTGAGAGATACACGATGGATGACGCAGCACCGCCAGATCTAAATAATTTTCCTGTCATTATGCCGACTTATGCGCGTGCCGATATTTATTTCGAACGCGGCGAGGGCGCGTATCTTTTTGACGATAAAGGTAATCGCTATATAGATTTTTTATCCGGTATAGCTGTGACTTCTCTCGGTCATGCGCATCCGCATGTAACAAAAGCACTTAAGGATCAGGCTGAGAAGTTATGGATTGTCTCTAATATTTTTAAAACGCACCCCTTGGATCGCTTAGCCCAACGCTTGGTTGATCTTACGTTTGCCGACACCGTGTTTTTTCAGAATTCGGGCGTAGAGGCGTGGGAGTGTGGCATAAAAACGATCCGAAAGTATTTTAGCACCATAGGTCAGCCGCAGCGCTACCGGATCATATCGTTTCAAGGTTGTTTTCATGGCCGGACAATGGCGGCGATCGCGGCGTCTAAAGCCGATAAAATGGTCAAGGGATTTGGTCCCATCATGGATGGCTTTGATCAGGTGGCGTGGGGCAATCTCAATGAATTGCGTGCAGCTGTTACGGAAGAGACTGCCGCCATTACTGTCGAGCCCGTTTTGGGCGAAGGCGGAATGAAGCCGTTATCACCTGACTTCTTATGTGAATTACGTAAAATTTGCGATGAGTTTGGTCTCTTGCTTTATTTTGATGAAATCCAATGTGGCATGGGGCGTACCGGTAAACTGTTTGCTCATGAATGGGCCAATATGGCGCCCGATGTCATGTGCATTGCCAAGGCATTAGGTAACGGATTTCCAATAGGTGCCTGTCTCGCCACGGCCAAAGCAGCACAAGGCATGGTGGTTGGTACGCATGGATCAACTTATGGTGGCAATCCTTTGGCCATGGCTGTTGGTAATGCGGTACTTGATGTCATAACAGCTCCAGGATTTCTCGCCGACGTTAAACAAAAGGGCGATTACTTGCAGCAAAAACTTGATGATCTTGTTCGGCGGCATCCCAAAGTATTTAGCGATCGCCGCGGTACAGGTCTTATGCATGGACTAAAATGTGTGCCAACAAATACAGATATTATTAAGTCTCTGCGCCAAGAAAAACTGCTTACTATTTTTGCGGCCGAGAATGTTGTGCGCTTTCTGCCACCATTGATTGTAACAGAAGCTGTGATCGACGAGGCTATGGCCATCGTCGATCGCGTCGCAACTCAGTCGGCTGGGGCTTAAAATGAACTTATTTCGCCTAAGTTTGTGTCTTGTTCTCCTTTTTGGAATGATGGCTTGTGCCGATGATGATCAAGATAAAGATAAAGAAAAAGATGAAAATAAGCCCAAGCCGATTTGCCCCCAAGTTGTGATTGTAAGGGAACTCGACCGGATCAGCGATTACGGTACGGAAAGTCCGGACCCTACTCAATTGGTTGCCAAAGCCCTCATGAATAATGTGAATGGCGATTGTGCTTATCAGAAAGATGGGATCGATATTGCATTTGATTTAACGATGGTAGCGGTCCGCGGTCCGCGTCTTGGTGGTAATCATGTAAGTTTGCCATACTTTATAGCTGTGGCAGATCCCGATCATAAGATTTTACAAAAAGAACTGATGACGGCTGATTTCCATATATCTAATGATGAGAAAACCGTCGAAAAAACTGAATCTCTCCATGTGGTAATTCCTGTCGCCAAGGACAAAACGGATACCGGTCCAAATTATCAGGTACTGCTTGGGTTTCAATTGACCGAAGAACAGATCAAAGCCGTGAGAGAAAAAGAAGATGTGCAGTTCCCAGAACCTACGGCACCGCCCGCTGGTCTGGAGAAGCAAAAGTAAAAAATGGCCGTCTTCCACCGGATTTTTTATCAACTAATATGGTTTTTAGTGCAAGCGGGATGGCACGAACCGTCAAACCTGCGTAGTCATCGGTCCGAAATTCAGGAGCTGTCCTTGGATTAGTCACATCCACATCGCTGTTATTCGTTGCATCGTGACAAAATACACGGTTTCTGCCGGCGCGCTTTGCAGCATAGACGCCCTTGTCGGCAACTTTGATTACGTTAACGATTGTGGGAACTTCTAAAAATGATCCTTCTACCTTATGATCGATAAAGGATGGGTTATATGAGGCTACGCCACTACTAATAGTAACTTTTATCCTTAATTCTTTTCCTGCTGAGTTGCGCCTAACAAAGGGCGTCGTTTCAAAGGCAATTCGGATTTTATTTGCTATTTCTGCCACATCTTCGGGTTTGTCGATTTCGCCGCAGACCAAAATTTCCTCGCCACCATATCTACCTACCAGATCGCCGGCACGAACTTCGTTTTGGATAATATCGGCAGCAAATTTTATTACTTGATCGCCAATTTTATGACCATAAGTGTCATTGACCGATTTAAACCTGTCGAGATCTATAAACATGACGGCGACTTGCTTATCGTTTCGAGCGGCATTGGCTGATAGCGCTTTAAATCCGCGCTCTAAACCATGGCGATTAAGTAAGCCGGTCAATTTGTCTGTTGTGGCCAGCTTTAAATACCTTTTAGCCATGAATAAAGTTTTTTGCACGCGCGAAGAAAGCTTGTCAGCTATTTGATAAAGGGTGTCCCTTTCTTCGATGCAATCACTCAATAAAGACGGCAAATCATTTTGGTTGGCAGGGACTAGAATAAATCGGTTGCCAGCGAGGTAATATCTAAAATACTCGCCCTGTTGATTTTTTATGACGTTACCAATCTGGCGAGCGGTTTTGGCCTTACGCCCTGTTAGTTGTTCTGCGGATAATTTGAAAGAGCTGAGAAGGGCTACGCCTGTTTGGCTAGGGTCTAAAAGATCGATAACCTCGACTTCATCGCGTGAGCCTCTGATGAGAGCACCCAAGATGCGCGGTAAGTCGCGCTCAGGAGCATCGCCAAGCCAATCCACCATATTGGGGTTAAGCTGAGCGCCGCGGGAAACATTAAAAATCCCAATGTCTTCAGACAGTTGGGTAGACGTGTTCATATACATTCGTATCTATTCACATTCTTTTGGCTAATACGTTTTGACTATTAACAATTCAAAACAGTGGCAAACAGCAATTCGTGCCGTTTATATGCCATAAATAACCTTTTTTTGGCAATAATAAAATTGCTTTCGACCGAAAATGTGTAAGTTTGGCCTTAAGGTCGGCTCAGAAAAGATCTCAATTTTAGGCTTGGGCAAAAGATTATTAGCTACCGCCATAACTTTGAATAAGGCTGCCACAAATCAGGTACCAGCCGTCAACCAACACAAAGAAAATGATTTTAAATGGCAGCGAGATCACCGATGGCGGCAGCATCATCATGCCCATCGACATGAGAATTGAGGCAATAACCATATCGATAATGAGGAACGGCAGAAAGAGCAAAAATCCAATCTCAAAAGCGCGGCGCAATTCAGAAATCATGAAGGCCGGGATTAATGCACGCAAGGGTATGAGATCTTGGTCGGTTGGTTGTTCGCCTTTGGCGTTGGGCTTGGCCGCCGATTTCTTGATATCGATTTTACCTAACTCGACAAACAGATCTATGTCTTTCTGCCGCGTATGCTTGATCATAAAATCATGAAACGGTTCAACCGTACGATCGAAAGAGGTTTCTTCGTCGATTTCATTATTCATTAAAGGGTGAACACCGGTTTCCCATGCCTGCTCGAAGGTTGGCTGCATGATAAACATAGTGAGAAAGAGGGCGAGGCTGATGAGGACAACATTGGGTGGCGTTTGCTGAACACCAATCGCACTACGCAAGAATGACAGCACGACGACGATGCGTGTGAAGGACGTCACCATGACTAAGATAGACGGGGCTAACGACAATACCGTTACGAGTAAAATGAGTTGGACTAGCTTCGCTGTCGTTGTCGGTCCTTGGCCCAGATCTATATTAACCGATTGCGCCAAGGCATGAGCTGTACTGCATGCCCATAAGGCGGTACTAGCAACGACAACAGCACCGAGCCTCTTGACCAATTTATCAACCGTGTGACGCATTATACATTGCTCCTGGTTTTAGAAGGGGCAGTATGATTGGCATTAAGGTGCGCTTCAACTACGATATCTTGATTGAGGCTGAGAAGTAGAAGGTGTTCGGTGTTGTCGCGTTGAACGATGACTAGGCGCCGCCTGCCATCCAAAACTAATGTTTCAACAAGTTTAAGTCTTTTTGATTTACTCATGCGCGGCATAACTAAACCATGCGTTGTCGCATATTTAAGGCCATAACTCATAAGACCGATCAACCCGGAAACGATGGCTATTGCCAAAACGACGCGCAGCCATGAAACGCTCTCAACATCTGGGTTTATCATTCAACTTTTATCCGCATCAGAGTTCGGGATGCCTTTAAGTCGGCGTAAATCTTCGCCATAGTTGTCAAGTTGCTGGATAAAATCAGTTAACTCAGGCAGGCACTGCTTCTGCATATCGGGCGCAAGTTTTTGTATAGCAAGGCAAACGGCAGTAATACGCCTATCAAAACCGGTTATATCGACAACTTGTCCATTTCTAAGTTCGTCATGAACGCTCTTGAAGTACTTTTTTAGAATCGAAAGTTCTTCCAGAACGTCTGATTCTGGCGGTAGCGGCATAGTCATGATTGACCTTCTTTCGAGTCCGCGCCTAATTGCGTGATATGGGCATTGGCTTCATAGACTTTGGAAAGTATTTCGGCAACCGCCACAATGGCCTCGCTGGGTATCGGGGTATCAAGATCGAGCGTTGCAAGCAATTCTGCCAGATCCGCATCTTCGCGTACCTTGATGCCTTTGGCGAAGGCCAGCTCTAAAATCTGTTCTGCTAGCTTTCCCCGTCCGGACGCTATAATCTTTGGCAGGGATTGAGGATTCGATTCGTCACCGCCTTGTATGGCAACAGCGACCTGTTTCCCTAACACGGGCTTGGCAGGCTTAAAGGGGGAGGAAGGGTCTTGATTCTCAGCCATTTTTTCAGCCTAGCGCAGAATGCCATGAAGGCAAACCGCCGCTATTTACCATTTATTAAAATTCCAGGGCTCAAAATGCCCCGGTGTGTTGCAAAAACGCACATGTGGCCTATGGCGGGGACTTTGTCACATCCAGTGACAGGAGATACCAGATGGATATGAACAGTGATGGCCTTCTCGGCTTGCTGAAAGAGAGAATGTCGTACCTCAGTAAGAGGCAGGCTGTTCTTGCCGAAAATGTTGCGAATGAGACGACGCCTGGATACAAACCGAAGGATCTCGCGCCCTTTAGTTTTCATGACACTTTACACCAGGTCAGCACCGGTATGATGGTAACTGACCCGCGGCATATAACGCCTGCAAGTATGTCTGGTGTTAATGCATCGGCAAAAGCGATGAAGTCATTCGAGACCTTACCGTCCGGTAATGCCGTCGATGTCGAGCAACAGATGATGCTCGTTTCGCAAACGACAATCGACCATCAGGAAGTTGCTTCGCTCTATCACAAAATTATGGGTTGGTTTCGTATTGCCGTTAAAGGCAGCTGAACAGAGAAAAATTAGTCATGGATAATGATACGAACAAAATATTTGCTATCTCAAGCGCAGCGCTTCAGGCGCAGGATCAGCGTCTCAAGATTATAGCTGAGAATATTGCTAACGCGAATACGACGGCGTCATCGCCGACTGGGCAGCCTTACCGGCGCCAAGTAATAACGTTCAAGAACGAATTCGATAAGGCGCTAGGCGCCAATAAAATTAAGGTTGGTGGCGTTTCGACAGATAAATCTGCCTTCAGCAGGAAATACGATCCGTCAAACCCCGCGGCCGACAAAGATGGTTATGTTCAAATGCCGAATGTACAGCCGTTAACTGAAATGATGGACATGCACGATGCGCAGCGATCCTACGAGGCTAATCTAGATGTCATCGAAGCGGCTCGCACCATGATGGTGCATACTATTGGATTATTGCAATAAGGGGAGATCGACCATGGTTGTAAATGTTGGTGATGCACTTGCTGCTTATCGTCAATCACCAGGCGCTATGTCGGCCGGCAAAGCAAGCGCAACGGAATCTGGCGGCGGTAGCTTTGCTGATGCCCTTAAGAGTTTTGCGACCGATGCCGTTGGCACGATGAAAGAAGGCGAAGAGGCGGCGGCAGCGGCGGCAACAGGAAAGGCTGATTTAGCCAGCACGGTGGCTTCTATTAACAGTGCTGAAATGATGCTGACCCAGGTTGTATCGATACGCGATAAGATCATCGCTGCTTATCAAGAAATTTCCCGCACAGCAATTTAGTCTGACAGCAAGAGCCGAGACAGCCTCTGTTAGACTTGTTTTTAAGTGGTATTGTTTTCTAGGCCGTGCTGGCTGTAATCTGGTTCTCAATCAACTATTTCAGATCATATATCCGCCATGAATGAAGTCGAAGTTATCGAGATTTGCCGTCAAGCCATCATTGTTATGCTCAAGGTGGTCGGGCCCATTTTGTTGGCAGGCCTCGTTGTTGGCGTCATTGTTTCGTTGTTACAAGCGGTGACACAAATTCAGGAAATGACGCTGACTTTTATTCCAAAAATGTTAACCATTTTTGCCCTCACACTTTGGCTGTTGCCATTTATGATGGCAACGCTTGGCAGCTTTACACAATCACTTAGCGACCGAATTGTACAAATCGGTATGAGTAATGAGTAGCTGCACCGGGTGGCGGCGATGACGTCGGTCAATATCGGAAAAGCATTTTCCGGTCATCTTTTCCCGTTCCTTTTTATTTTCTCACGCCTTGGCTCTGCCCTTATACTTTTTCCTGGCATTGGCGAGACATATGTTCCTGTCCGAATGCGTTTGATGTTTGCGGCTTCGTTGAGTTTTATTATGCTTGAACCCCTCATGCCAAGTCTGCCAGCTGCTCCCGCTACACCATCCGGTCTCGCTTTCGTGATATTCTTTGAGATCCTCGTTGGCATATTTTTTGGCACTATCTTGCGATTGATTATGAACTGCCTCGAGACTGTAGGATCAATTGTGGCGGTTCAGATGGGGCTATCGAACGCCATGATCCTCAATCCGGTGCTTGCTTCACAAAGTCCGTTGCCGAGCGCGTTTCTGAGCATCACGGGCGTGACTTTGCTTTTTATATCTGGGCTAGATCACATGTTAATCAGGAGCCTTGTTGCGACTTACAATATTTTTCCTCCAGGTGATACTTTGCAGCCTGGCGATATTGCGCAAAGCCTCATTCAGCTCATGGACCGAAGTTTCATGGTAGGCATTCAGCTTTCGACGCCATTTCTAGTTGTTGGTTTATTAATGTACGTGGCCTTAGGCATGATGCAAAAACTTATGCCTCAAGTGCAGCTCTTCTTGGTCATGCTGCCCGTACAGATATGGGGCGGACTCGTATTATTGGCCGTTTCCGTCGCTGGAATTATGACAGTATGGCTGCAATATTTCGACAGGACCCTTAGTACATTTCCGGGACACTGACAGGCAGAAATGGCCGAAGAAGATCAGGATCAAAAAACAGAATCTCCAACTGGCAAGCGACTTGGTGAAGCGCGTGATCGCGGTCAGTTGCCGATCAGTCGTGAGATGGCCAATTGGATACTTTTTGTTGGTATTTTAATTGTTACGTCCTTTGCGGCACCGCCAATGGCATCGCAACTCGTGTCAACCCTAAGGGTATTTCTTGAAATGCCAGATGCGATTAGTCTCGAAGGTTTTGGCTTGCAGACGGTATTTTATCACACCATGCTCCATGTTGGCCTCGCCACCCTTATTATATTTGCCATTCTTGCCGCTGCTGCAGTTCTTGGAACTATGATCCAAACTGGATTATTTGCATCGGTAGAGCTGATCCAGATTAATTTTGAGCGCGTACTTTTTTTACCCGGATTGAAAAGATTATTTTCTACGACGGCACTCGTTGAACTTGGGAAAAGTTTTGGCAAGTTGATTGTTTTGGGAACGATGACGTTTTTCGTATTGCTCCCGATTGTGCAGGAACTCCCGCAATTTGCCGGGCGTGATTTAATTGACACGATGCATTATATGCATCATCAAGCCATCCATCTAATCATTATGCTCATGATTGTATTTTCCTTTATTGCTATCGGAGACCTAATTTTTCAAAGATACAGCTATTACAAAAGTCTGCGGATGACGAAAACAGAAGTCAAAGACGAATATAGACAGCAAGAAGGTGATCCGCTTATCAAAAATCGCTTGCGCCAGATCCGTATCGAAAAAGCACGTAAACGCATGATGGCACAAGTTCCCAAGGCCGATGTCATCGTTACTAATCCCACCCATTACGCCATTGCCTTGAAATATGATAATACCAAAATGTCAGCCCCTGTGGTGTTAGCTAAGGGCATTAACCGAGTCGCCGATCGTATTCGTGACGTCGCTGACGAACACGAGATTCCACTCGTAAGCAATCCACCATTGGCGCGGGCGCTCTATGAAACCGTGGAGATTGACCAGGAGATACCTACCCAGCATTATCGCGCTGTAGCCGAAGTGATTTCATTTGTTTACAAGCTTAAAAAACGGAAATTCTAAGCCATGCACACAAATTTAGCCCTCTTGAGCCTGTTATGGCTTTGAAAGAAATATTGAAGGCTAGAAAGCCAAGCTCTCCGTCAGCCCACGCCCCACCAGCGGGTGCGTTGTCCACGCCACCAACCTCGACGATGTCTTCTCCTTGGCTGCGGCGCGTTCTCATGGGTCTTGGAGCACTAACAGGCCTTGGCACCCTGGCTGTGGTTGTACCCTATCTTATACCCGGTGTTGTCGGCGTCATTCTTAGCTTTGTTGTGGCTTTGCTTCTCTTTGTCACGGCTTGGGTTACGAGTTGGCAGTTACGCCAAATACGTCATGACGCCAATCAGGAGATATTGCTGCGTGAGGCTTTCCATAGTGTATTAACTCCGCAAATCATTACCGATGAAAAAGGTAATGCCGTTCTCGCCAATCGGGCTTTCCGTGGATGGATCGATATTGGCAAGCAAAATGCCGAACAAGCCTTGGCATCACGTTTTTCGGCAAATCCTGCCGTGACGGCAGAATTCAAACAAGTCAAAGCTACCTTGCAGAAAGGCCAGCCCGGCATTGCTGAATTACCCGTCATTCGGGGCGGCAAGGTAGTCGAATGGCGCCGTATCGTCTCTCGTCCTTTAGAAGGTTACGGCGGTTTCTATCACTGGCGTTTTGAAGATATCAGTGAGCGTAGGCGTATGGAACGCGCTATGCGCGATGAGCAGAATAAATTGCTCGATTTTATGGCGCATGCGCCCGTCGGAATTTATTCGGTTGATCAGCACGGAAGGTTTCGCTTCGTTAACCGCACGTTAGCTGAATGGCTGCAGGTGACGCCGGAAGAATTGGTCAAAGGTGATGTGCGGTTGCGCGATGTTCTTAATGAACCGGCCAAAGGCGTTCCCGCGCACGCGGTAGCCGGTGGTGCTCAGGGAGAACTGCACGGTGAAGTTGTTATGCGTCGTCGGGATGGACAGTTATTTCCCGTGGCGATTACGCAAACGGTTGTTATGGGCGAAGACGGAAAAACTTTACGCACCCGTTCGATCGTACGTGATCTGTCACCTGAACGCCAATGGCAACAGGCCCTTTCAGTTTCCGAATATAGGTTTCAACGTTTGTTCGCCGAAGCGCCCATCGGCATTCTTTTGCTTGATAGCAAATATACAGTCTTAGAATGTAACCACGCCTTTTACGGTGTTATGCGGCGTCCACGCGAGGGCATCATAGGGTTGCCGATGGCGGATCTGATTGTACTTCAAGATCGTCCATCGACAATGGCCCGACTTGCTGAAGTACTTGGCGGCGCCGACCTCAAAAAGCCACTCGAAGTTCATATGGCAGCTGATCGCGAAACCATAACACATATATTCGTTAAGCGTTTCAACATGGGTGGTGGCAAGGCAGAGGAGGTCTCTGAACAGGGATTGATGCTTTACTTTATCGACGCCACTGAACAGAAGAAACTCGAAGTTCAATTTGCTCAGTCTCAGAAAATGCAAGCTATCGGCCAGCTAGCTGGTGGTGTGGCCCATGACTTCAACAATCTTCTAACAGCAATGATTGGGTTCTGTGATCTCTTGTTACAGCGACATAAGCCAGGCGATCAAAGTTTCGCAGACATCATGCAAATTAAGCAGAATGGCAATCGTGCGGCGAACCTTGTCCGGCAGTTGTTGGCCTTTTCTCGTCAGCAGACACTGCAACCAAAAGTTCTTAATCTTATCGACGTATTATCTGAACTGACTAATCTTTTGCGGCGTCTTATAGGCGCGCAAATTAAGCTTGAAATGATCCATGGTCGTGATGTCGGATTAGTTAAGGTTGACCAAGGGCAGCTTGAGCAGGTGATTATAAATCTTGTTGTCAATGCGCGCGACGCCATGCCCAATGGCGGCTCCGTGACGATCCGCACCAACAGTGTCAAGCAAACTAAGGCCGTCTTGCGCGGTCAAGATGAAATGCCCCCTGGCGATTACGTGGTTATCGAGGTCATGGATACCGGTGTCGGAATACCTAAAGAAAACCTGCAACGCATATTCGAGCCGTTCTTTTCAACAAAAGAAGTCGGCTCGGGCACCGGCCTTGGACTATCGACCGTCTACGGCATCGTTCGTCAAACAGGTGGTTTTGTTGGCGTAGATAGTCAACCCAACAAAGGTTCCACTTTCACCATATATCTGCCAACTTATGTCGATGATGGTAAAACCGAAGAAGCGCCGGTTGAAGAGGCTCGCGAGGAAAAACAAGGGCTTGACCTTACCGGCGCCGGCACCATCTTACTTGTGGAGGACGAAGATGCCGTTCGTGTCTTTTCTGGCCGCGCCTTACGAAATAAAGGCTATAATGTCCATGAAGCGCGAAGTGGTGAAGAAGCTTTGGCTATCCTCAATAAGGAAGGCGAGAAGATAGACTTAACTGTTACTGACGTCGTCATGCCGCAAATGGATGGGCCTACGCTCTATAAGCATATCCGAGAAAGTTGGCCTAATATGAAAGTCGTATTTGTGTCGGGATATACTGAAGATCGTTTGCGGGAACAGTTTAAATCAGGCGAGGTCATTAATTTTCTCAGTAAGCCCTTCACGCTGAAACAGTTGGCCAGCAAAGTAAAAGATGTTTTGGGTCAAGCAAGTTAACTTAGGAGTTTAGATGTCTTCTCTGCAACGAACAGATGAACTTTTTTTCGAAAACACAGGCCTAGATCGTTCGGCCGTGGAGCGCATTGTAAGCGATGCGCTCAAGGGTGGCGACGATGGCGAGCTTTTCCTCGAATATAATCAATCCGAAGGTTTTGTATGGGACGATGGCAAACTAAAAAGCGCCAGCTTTGATACAACGCAGGGTTTCGGTCTGCGTTCTGTTGCTGGCGATACAACGGGTTATGCCCATGCTGTAAATCTGGATGAAAAAGCCATCAAACGTGCAGCAGAAACGGTCAAGGCAGTCAAAAGCGGTTATGCCGGAACTATGGCTGAGGCACCTGTAGGGACTAACCACCATCTCTACGATGACCAAAATCCTTTAATGGGCAAGAGTTTCGAGGAAAAAATTAAACTTTTGCAAAATATTGACGCTTATATCCGGGCGCGCGATAGCCGTATTCATCAGGTAAGCATCTCGCTCTCCGGTGTTTGGCAAGCGGTACAGATTATTCGGGCCAATGGTTGGCGCGCGGCTGATATTAGACCTTTGGTGCGCCTCAATGTTTCTATTGTTACGCGGCAAGGCGAGCGCATAGAGGCAGGCGGAACAGGTGGCGGCGGTCGGCTTGAATATGCGCGGTGGTTTGATCCCGCGGAATGGCAAGGCCTTGCTGATGAAGCCTTGCGAAAATCACTACTTAACCTTGAGGCGGTTGATGCCCCGTCAGGGGAAATGACGGTTGTGTTGGGGCCTGGTTGGCCCGGCGTTATGTTGCATGAAGCTATCGGCCATGGATTGGAAGGGGACTTCAATCGTAAGAAAACATCGGCTTTTGCGGGATTGATGGGGCAGAGGGTAGCCGCTCCAGGTGTTACGGTTGTCGATGATGGCACAATCGACAAACGCCGAGGTTCGTTGACGATCGACGACGAGGGTACGCCATCACAGTGCACGACACTGATTGAAGACGGTATACTTGTGGGATTTATGCAAGATAGGCTTAATGCGCGCTTGATGGGTGTTAAGCCGACCGGTAATGGTCGACGCGAGGGTTTTGCCCATCAGCCCTATCCACGCATGACCAATACCATTATGCGTTCGGGAACACATAAGCGGGATGAAATCATATCGTCTGTGAAAAAAGGGCTCTATGCGGTCGATTTTGGCGGCGGGCAGGTCGATATCACGTCAGGCAAGTTTGTCTTCAGTGCCAGTGAGGCTTACGAGATCGAAGACGGCAAAATCGGACGGCCTGTCAAAGGAGCCTCTTTGGTTGGAACTGGTTTCGAAGCGTTAAAAAATATCACCATGATCGGCGATGATAGCGCACTCGATGGGGGCATTGGTACATGCGGTAAAAACGGGCAAAGTGTGCCTGTGGGCGTTGGCCAACCGACTATGCGGCTTGAAAATATGACTGTTGGCGGACGAGGAGCTGGTTAGGCTTCGCCGCTCACAGTTGCGATGTCAACTTTCACACCCGGTCCCATCGTTGATGAGATGGTAATGCGGTTAACATAAGTACCCTTGATGCCGGTCGGGCGTGCCTTGGTAATCGCAGCTATGAAGCTGCGGGCGTTCTCGAGTAAGGCTTGCTCTGAAAAACTTGCTTTGCCGATGCCGGCTTGAACGATCCCGGCCTTTTCAGCACGAAATTCAATCGAGCCCGCTTTTGCAGCCTTGATAGCCTCGACGACGTTCGGTGTCACAGTGCCAAGTTTCGGGTTAGGCATAAGACCGCGGGGGCCAAGAACCTTACCAAGTTTACCGACGACGCCCATCATATCAGGTGTCGCTACAACACGGTCGAAGTCTGAAAAGCCGCCCATGATTTTTTCGGCAAGATCATCGCCGCCAACAACATCAGCGCCAGCTTTTTTAGCTTCGTCTGCCTTTTCGCCTTTGGCAAATACGGCAACACGCATACTTTTGCCCGTTCCATGCGGCAATTGTATCATCCCGCGAACGGATTGGTCGGAGAGCTTGGTGTCGATACCCAAATTCATGGCAATTTCGACGGTTTCGTCAAATTTGCGCGCAGCTTGAACTGCGTTTTGTTTTACGAGCTTGATGGCGTCATCAAGTTTGTAAGCCTTTTTACGATCAACGTTCTTTAACGTGTTACGAAATTTCTTACCGTGCATGTTATTACTCCACAACTTGAACGCCCATTGAACGGGCAGAGCCTACAATCATTTTGCAGGCGGCATCGATATCGTTAGCATTAAGATCGGCCATCTTCTGTTTTGCGATCTCGCGAACTTGCGCCATCGTGATCTTACCTACATGTGGGTCGATGCCCGTATTCTTGGCGCCACTTTCAATCTTCGCCGCTTTTTTGATAAAAAACGTGTTAGGCGGCATTTTGGTTATGAAGGTGAAGCTGCGATCTGAAAATGCCGTGATCACAACCGGAATAGGTGTACCTTTTTCCATGCTCTGTGTTTTGGCATTGAACTGCTTACAGAACTCCATGATGTTGAGGCCACGCTGACCTAAAGCCGGACCTATGGGCGGTGAAGGGTTGGCAGCGCCAGCCGGCACTTGCAGCTTGATATAACCGACAATTTCCTTTGCCATGATAAACTCCCTATGGCGCTATAACAAAAAAGCGTCGAACACGTTAAAAGCGTGCGCGAAACCAGACCAAAATGTAGTCGAAGGGATTGCCCTCCATCTGTCTCCGGTAAAACCGGAAGCAGTCGGTGTGGTACGGTCTCCTCAGGCTCAGTTCGAGGACCAACCTCCCACACCTTGCGTCGTGGCTAGATGTCTAGAAGAAAACTTCTGCAGAGTCTAGCTTTTTTTCTTCTAAACTCAGGCATAACTTATTGAACTAACATCATTATTCAATTGGTAGCTTCTTGTATTTTTGAGATAATCTAAGCTTAATCTAGCAACTCATATTATAAAAATGTCAGAACAGGTCATCGCGAAAGCACTCGCAGCTCTGAAGCAGGATCGTTTTACTGAAGCCCGTGATTACATCGCTAATTATGGGCTGTCGGGTCAGCTTAATCTTCAACATTATTTGATCAGAGGTCTAGCTGAGCTTTCGCTTTTGGCTTGGGCTGATGCCGCCAAAACCTTTACCGCTGCCGTAACCCAGTATCCCGACCATCCGCAATTATGGTCGAATTTGGGACAAGCAGAGGAAAATCTAGGTGATTTAAAAGCGGCTGCAAAAGACTATGAGCGCAGTCTCGAATTGAAACCCGATGAAGGCGACGTCCACGGTAACTTGTCGAATGTATATCGTTTATTAGGAAGAAATGCTGATGCCGAAATAATGGCGCGCGCGGCTTTGGATCATGGAGCGCCGAAGGCGCAAGCCCTCAATAGCCTTGGGCTGGCTCTTGGAAGACAGGGAAAATTTCAAGCTGCAGAAAAATGCTTTATCGATGCTTTGCAGCTAGAGCCTGGCAATAGTTCGGTTCTAGCTAATCTCGCCAATCTTGCCATTGATCAGTTAAATTTTACTGCGGCGTGGCCATATTATGCCAAGGCCAGATCACTCAATCAGTCGCCGATGATCGACCGTGATGAGGGTATGGCGCGCCTACTGGCGGGTGATTATGCGATCGGGTGGAAACTCTATCAACAGCGTTTGAAACTGCCTCGTGCTTTGCGTCTAAGCCCAGATTGCCCGCTCTATGCTGGCGAACCTTTGCGTGGAAAAAAAATCTTACTGGTAGCTGAGCAGGGGATGGGTGACACGATCCAGTTCTGTCGTTATGGCGCTTTATTAGCCCGCGCGGGGGCTGAGCTCATCTGGGCCGTGCAGAGGCCTTTGGTGCGGTTATTGGCGGCTAATGTATCGGGCCGAGTTTATGGCGAAGATGATCAACTGCCGCCGACAGATTACTATCTACCCCTTTTGTCTTTGCCGCTTATGACAGAGAAATTTGCGCCAAAGCTTGCGCCAAAGACACCTTATCTTCGGGCATCCCGAGGGGCACAACTACATTTGACATCGCAGGCACCCAAAATTGGCTTGGTGTGGAGCGGATCACCCACGCATGAGCGAGATCATGAGCGTTCGATAGACTTGAGGAAATTGGCCCCACTCTGGCAGAATCTAAAGGCGCAGTTTTATGCGCCATTTATTGGTGCGGGTCTTGAACAAATCGGCGGCTTTCCCATCATAAGAACGGATCAACTTATTGGAGATTTTTTAGATACCGCAATTTTATTGCTGCAATTGGACTACCTCATAACGGTAGATACGGCGATCGCTCACTTAGCCGGTGCGCTGGACGTGAAGACATATCTCTTACTGCCTTACTGTCCTGATTGGCGTTGGGGGATTGAGGGCAGATCTTCTCCTTGGTACAATAGTGTGACGTTGCTACGGCAGAGCCGCTATGGGGAATGGGGGATGGTTGTTGATAGCCTGGCTTCCGAGTTGTGTTAGTACTCTGAAGCTTCCAACATAAGGATAGCAGTGTGTTTGATTTTCAGAAAATTAGACAAATTAGATTAAGGGATGTGTTTTGAGAAGCGGAACTGCCATAGGGCTACTCATAGGGTTATCGGCGATAACGGCTGGAACCGTCTCGCCAACTTTAGTCTCAGTTCAATATCGAGACGCAGCGCTGGAACAGTCTTCAACGCGCCAGAAGAACATAACTGAGCGTAGCCCCCTTGTTGATCCTGAAGTATGTAAGGCTCTTAGCTCTGCCAAAATGTCTGAAGCGCGCGCGATGCGACCAGGTGTAGCGGCGCTTGATGCGGTTCTGGAGATGGGTAAAGCGGAAGACTCCTTAAAAGTAGCTGGGGATAGGGGGCATTTTGATCCCAAAGACTATAGAGCGAGGGCTGAGTATGCGGCCCAATGCGGCTTGGGTTGAACAAACAAGCCTTGATATTATCTGTTATTTTATATTTGCCTTTCACCACCTATCTCGGCTATTAGTCAGCCGCCCTGGCAACAGGGCTCCTGTCCGAGACTGCGGGTATCCCCTTGGGGATTTAAATTTGCCAGCAATAGATGGGTTGAAAGTACGTATGGCCAATGGGCGCTAGCCCTTATTTGGTGCGTCTTTTAGCTTTATCCCCCTCGGACATCATAAGTTTTTTGGTTCTGCTTGAGCAGAGCTGATGTTTATTGCCGGCTATCCGGCGTGAATTGAGGAGAGAGACCATGGCAACAACGGCAGCCAAAAAAGAAATACCAGCCCATCCGCCAAGCACAAATCGTTTGGCCAAAGAAAAGCTGGTTGAAGTTTTGGGAAAAGACCTCAAGGACGTTGAGCTTGTCGTCGTCACGCATCAGCTCGGTTTGACGGCTGATGAAACACTTGATTTGCGTCGTAAGCTGCGCGCCGCCAATGTTGGCTTTAAGGTCGGCAAAAATACGCTTATCAAGCACGCCCTTAAAGGCTCAAAAATTGCGGCACTCGAGAAGTTCCTGCACGGTCCGACAGCTTTGGCCTATTCCAAAGACCCTGTCTCAGCCGCCAAAGTAACAGCCGAGTTCGCCAAGAAAAATGACCGCTTCAAAGTCATTGGCGCCGCTATGGGCGACCAAGTTTTGGATGCTGCCCAAGTTAAGGCGCTTGCAAGTCTGCCGTCGCTCAATGAGCTTCGCGCTAAGATCGTTGGTCTTCTGGTGGCACCTGCTACCAAGATTGCCGGTATTCTACAGGCTCCTGCAGGCCAATTGGCACGCGTCATGTCAGCACGTGGAAGGCAAGCAAGTTAAGTTTTAGGAAAGCGAAGCTGCGGGGTTGCAGCAAAGTGATTGGATTAACTAAGTTCAACAAAGGGAGAGTAAAATGTCGAAGCTAGAAAAATTGGTTGATGAATTGTCGGGCTTGACCGTTCTTGAAGCGGCAGAGCTGTCAAAACTTCTTGAAGACAAGTGGGGCGTCAGTGCGGCGGCCCCTGTTGCTGTGGCGGCTGTAGCCGGCGGCGGCGCAGGTGCTGGTGCGGCAGCGGCTGAAGAGCAAACCGAGTTTACGATCGTTCTTGCTAAAGCAGGTGATAAGAAAATCGAAGTGATTAAGGAAGTTCGCGCCATCACAAATCTTGGTCTGAAAGAAGCCAAGGACCTTGTTGAAGGTGCGCCAAAGACCCTTAAAGAAGGCGTCTCTAAGTCTGATGCCGAGAAGTTCAAGAAGCAGCTTGAAGCTGCTGGCGCTGCCGTTGAAATTAAGTAATTGTTTCGATCCGCTCGTTTAAAATAGATTTAAAAGGCGGGGCAAAACCCCGCCTTTTTTATTTTACATCACACTCCACAGTCCGATGATATCTTTTATTTCGCGCAAGTGCTTTTGCGTGAGCGTGTTGGCGTGTTCGGCCCCGCGTATAAGAATTTGGTCAATTTCTGCAGGGTCATTGAGCAGCTGACGCATTTTGGTTGTCATCGGCGCTAGTTTGGCCACCGCCACTTCTGTAAGTGCTGGTTTAAATTTTGAGAACTGTGAACCAGCATATTCCTTGAGGACATCGGCGCGTGACCGATCGGTTAATGCGGCATAGATGGTGATAAGATTATCAGCCTCGGGTCGTTTTTGTAGTTCTGCCAGGGTATCTGGCAATGGTTCGGGATCGGTTTTTGCCTTTTTGAACTTCAGTGCAATGGTATCGGCGTCATCAGTCAGATTAATTCTTGAATAATCGCTCTCCTCGGACTTGCTCATTTTCTTCGTGCCATCACGTAGGGACATGACACGTGCGGCTTCGCCAAGGATCTGAGGTTCAGGCAGAGGAAAATATTCGCTGTTATAACTCCGGTTAAAGGCAGCCGCGATATCGCGCGTTAATTCCAAATGTTGTTTTTGATCTTCGCCGACAGGCACATGGGTGGCTCTATAGATCAGGATGTCGGCTGCCATCAATACAGGATAGGCATAGAGCCCAAGGAGCTCCAAATCGCGGTTCTTGCCAGACTTTTCTTTGAATTGCGTCATACGATTGAGCCAGCCCAAGGGTGTTTGTGTGGCTAAAATCCAGGCCAGTTCTGTGTGCGCCGAGACGGCGCTTTGGACGAACAAGGTGCTTTTGTTCGTATCAATGCCCGCGGCTATATAAGCAGCGGCCGTTTCGCGCACGGCCTGTTTTAGTTTTTGAGGATCTTGCGGAACGGTTATGGCATGTAAATCGACAACACAGTAATAGCACTCGTAATCACGCTGCATCTTCACCCAGTTTTTGAGCGCGCCCAGATAATTGCCTAAGTGCAAATTGCCAGTTGGCTGCATGCCGGAAAGAATGCGTCTCATGAAATCCTCTAAATGACCGTTGGCTTTCTACGTAGTATTTTTAAGGCCTCTTGCCAACGCATGGCGCCCGTTACTTGCAGCAGAAGACCATAAGCAATGGAAGATACGCCAATAATGGCTGAAAGAGCAAAAACCTCTGCTGCTAAATGGCCGGGCGTAAACCAAGTATCAAAAACATTGTTTAAGATTGCCGTAATGAGGCACATACCAACTGTACAAAGTAGGATACGGGGTATGCGGAAAAAAAACTTGCTGTCGCCCATTTTACCGCTTGAGCGTCGCAACTGAATATATAGCAAGATAGCATTAGTCCAGGTTGCTAGGCTATTCGCGAGCGCTATGCCGATATGATGTAGGGGGTCAAGCAATAATAAAGCACAACTAACATTTGTAGCCATGGCGATGACGGCAACTTTGACAGGCGTTTTTGTGTCTTGCCGGGCAAAAAATCCCGCAGCAAAGACTTTAACGAGAAGAAATGCTGGTATGCCAAGTGAATAAGCCGATAGGGCTTGCGCCGTCGCGATTGTATCCTGATGGCTAAAGACCCCATGTTCGAATAAAGTTTGAATAATTGGCTTTGAGACCATAACTAATCCGACTGTGGCAGGCAAACCAAGCATCAAACAGAATTCTACGGCTCGGCTGAGGTAATGCCGTACGTGATCGTGCTTGCCGTCCTCAACATGCCGTGACAGTAGGGGCAATAAGGTTGTTGCTACAGCAATACCAACAATGCCTAAGGGAAGTTGGTTCAAGCGGTCCGCATAAAAAAGATAGGAAACGGCACCTGTCGGCAAAGTCGACGCTAATATTGTCGAAAGTAAAATGTTGATTTGCGCCGCTCCAGCACCTATGGCGCCTGGTCCTACACGTTTGAATAAGAGTTTACTCTGGAGCGTCAATTTTGGGAGGGCCAAGGGTATCGACACGCCGGCACGGTAACAACTTATGGCAAGCCATAACATTTGAACAACACCCGAAATGGCCACGGCCCAAGATAAAGTGTAGCCAGCATGAAGATTGAAAGTACGTGACAAAAAAAGACCAGCAATCAAAACAAGATTAAAAGTAATAGGTGAGGCAGCACCTGGGCCAAATTTTCCCTGGGCATTCATGACGCCGCTTTGGAGCGCCGTGATTGAGATCAGCGCAAGATAAGGGAAGGTTATTTCGCTAAAATCAACGGCAAGCTTGTATTTTGTTTGATCGTCTTCAAATCCCGGTGCCAAAACGCGAATAACAATCGGCATGAAGAGCATGATAAGTATTGAGAAGGGAATAAGAATGGCCAATAAAAGAGAAAGCGCCTGGCCGGCAAAACGTTGTGCTGCTTCTTGGCCCTTTTTTTGTTTCTCGGCCGTATAAAGCGGAACAAAGGCTGCCGAGAAAGCGCCTTCTGCAAACAGACTGCGAAATAGATTGGGTAAACGCTGAGCGACAAAAAAGGCATCAGCAACGGGTCCTGCACCCAAAAGCGCCGCCGTGAGCGTATCGCGGATGAAACCAGCAATACGGCTGAGTACAGTTAAGCCACTTACGGTAAAAAGAGATCGCGCAAAATTCATGGGCGGTTTATGGCATAATTATTATCAGTTGGTAAAAAACACAGAGCACGAGGGAGAAACATAAAGCAGGTGCAAATGGAAATTCTCTGTCTTCGCTGATCCGCCGCCAAATAAAGCTAAAAATGATACCGATGATACCAGCCCCGGCCAGAAACCAGGGTGCTAGATGAGGCGGTAGCCAAAGTCCTGCGGCAGTAAAAAATTTTACATCACCAAGACCCAGCATTTCTTTTCCGCGCCAGCGGCTATACACAAGCGCAAAAAAGAGGCCGAGAATGAGAAGTAAAGCCGCTGTGATTAGACAGAGCCAAATATCGGCCCCCGAAAGCCAGGCCCAACTGAAACCGCAAATCGCAAGAACGAAATTAAGTTCATCTGGGATAATACCGAAATGAAGATCAATCAGAGCCAGGGCAGGTAATATACCAAGGCCAAGACATAAAGGTATAGAACCCCACCCGCCGCCTACGAAAATCATAGCGGCAAACCCAAGGCCAAAGCCGGCAAGTTCTGTGGCTGGTTGCGCCCATAGTTTCTTGCGTTTACCGCAGGGACAGGGAAGGAGACTGGCTTTTCGTCGGCTTAGCCATCCCAGCAAGGGAAAGATCTCAAACCAACGATATGGTCGCAAACAAAAGACGCATTCTGGCCAGCGGCTTTCGCCCGGGAGGCGGTCAGCGGCGCGCCAACCAAAGCTGGCGGCAAGCGAAGCGCTGAGGAGACCCAGAAGGCCACCACCAATGAGATGTAACATGAGAGGGAGGATGCGTTCGGTCACATAACAACTTCGGCTCGAATAGGGGAGGCGCCTATTCGAGCCGAGATCGTATTAAAGGGCAAGAGGGCAGTTACTTACGTAAACCCAGAACCGCCGTTCTTGCAGTTTGCCTTGACGGGGCATTCGGTGATGGATGGGGTGTCATATCCCCTACAGGTGTTGCGTAAGCGTCAATAGCGCTTCTTGCTGTTTCGGCACTTGAAGCGATTCTGCGTCCGGCTTGGTGGCCCGGCGTCCAGCGTTGGGCATGGCCTTGTACTTTTCGTAGAGCATGATCTACGTCTGATGTGGCGGAGGTTCTTCCTCTCGAATCTGTGTGAGCAGAAGCTAGGCCTATAAGGGACTGATCGGTAACATGGCGAAAATCAGTTGCGGTCATCATTACTCTCCAAGGTTTTGATAATAGTTTGTGCGCGCATTAAATAGTCTGGTATTTCAATGTCAGACAGGACCAACTTCGTTTGATCAACACCAGTAAAACATGCGTCGGCAACGTCGCGAAGTTCGTTCGTTAATTCGGTTAATTCAGGCAATAGTTCATCCGGACAGTCGGCTTTCGCGCTTTCCATCTCTTGGATTACGTCATCAACGTATTTTTTTAATTCAACAAAAGCGTTTCGTTCAGCCTGGATATCTTCCCATTCTCTCATAACGCTATAAACGGTGGATTTGATAACCGGCCAATGGTCGCCTTCGGCACCCATTTCATGGCCCGCAACGAGCAAAGCATTGCGGACTAGGTTGACCATTTCGGCTTCAGATAGTTCTTTTTTAGCCATGGCATAAATCCTTTTGCCTATTTTTATTCTATCACGTCACGCTGAAACTAATTCTGGGTAAAATACGTTTTGACAGACAAGCGGTACCATTGTTGTGCTTAAAGAAGCTTTAAAAATGCTTGTTTTTATTGATGTTTAGCGAGGGATCGACAAAAAGATGCTATCCTTGGGCATGCAAGTATTTAATCTGGCTGCAAACAATAAACTTTGAAATAAAGGCGTTAGGCTTCCCAAAAATGGGAAGCGCTTTAGGCCAAATCGAAAATCAGTATTTCACTGTTATCCGTAGCCTTGAGAATAACTCTATCCGTATCAGACCAGTTGGCGCCGTCGCCAGCCTCAAGTTGCTGGCCATCAACGATGACAGCTCCACGGGCGATCTGTAGCCAACCGCCACGATTAGGCGCCAAACTAAAGTCAGCCGTTTGACCTTTGGTTAGCTTTGCAAGCCATAGATTAGCATCCTGTTGCAAGCTGATTGATCTGTCGCGACCATCGCGTGAGGCAATCAAGCCAAATTTACCCGACACGGAATCTTCGTTGATGGTTTGCTGCGCATAAGAAGGAGTTCCGCCTCGCTTTTCAGGTAAGATCCAAATTTGTAGCAAATGTACTTTCTCGGATTGAGACGCATTGAATTCGCTATGCATAATACCGCTGCCAGCGCTCATACGTTGAATTTCGCCGGGCCGGATTGTGGCACCGGTGCCAAGGCTGTCTTTGTGGGACAGAGCGCCTTCCATAACGTAAGTGATGATTTCCATATCGCGGTGGCCATGGCTTGGAAATCCGCCGCTTGGGGCTATGACATCTTCATTGATGACACGTAGGCTGCGAAAGCCCATATGAGCGGGATCGTGGTAATCGGCAAACGAGAAACTGAAACGGCTCTCGAGCCAATCAGCGCCACCAACACCGCGTTCGTCTGAGGGTCTAATTGCAAGATTAGTCATAGAAACAATATAGGGATTGATCGCAGCTATTTAAAGGGCAGCTAATGAACGGTCCTGTCGCCGCGGGGATGTTGCTCCATTTCTCTGTGCTCAAGCTTATGGGCGACATTGACCAAATCTTGGCGCATCCGCATATTGGCTTGAGCCAAGTTCTGCAATTGTTGTTCGTTGGAGTGTTGTTGTTTTTGGATCTGGGCGACGGCCTCACCGACACGCTGGGCGGTACGAACCTGTTGACTGGCGACTTCGGTAAGCGCAGTCGATACCGTTTCACGCAGTTTGCGCAGCCACATCACGGCCACAACGACAAAGCCAGTGGCCGCAATGGCGGTAACGAGAGCAAAAGCGAGAACGAAATCCAACATCGGCATAACCCCGGGGCCTTCTTTCCAAGCCGGATGATCCTAGCAAATAGTCAGGGGGTTTGGCTATCGCTTTAAATCTTTCAGTATTGAAAGGGGCGCGTGGCCGCCATTTAAGCGGGCTCTATAGACCTGTAAATTCTCAATAATACGCTGTACATAGTTGCGTGTTTCAGGGACGGGTATAGACTCGATCCAATCAACGGGATCGATCGCAGCATTGCGCGGATCGCCGATTTGGCTAAGCCATTCATGGACACGCCCAGGTCCGGCATTGTATCCGGCCAAGGCTAACACATAAGAGCCATCAAACTGGTTCAGTTCACTTTGCACGAAGGCTGTACCTAGCCGTAGATTGTAGTTCGGATCTGTCAGATAGGCGTCTTTGTATTTAATACCCATATGTTTTGCGACGGCATGTGCCGTATGTGGCATGAGTTGCATGAGGCCGCGAGCGCCCACGGGGCTACCTGCATTTGGATCAAACATGCTTTCTTGCCTTATGAGCGCATAAGTAAACGCAGGCTCAGGTGGCATCGGCACATGATGTTCGAGCACGGGAAATCCGCCTGATGCGATAAGCATATTTCTTTGATTGGCAGCTTTAACAGTCTCAATGGCAAGATCCGGTCGCTTGATGCGATAGGCAAGCTCGGTCAGTAAAACAAAATCAGCTCTTTGTGTCGTGCTATCTATGACTGTTTTAAAGAATACACTCGCTCGATCATATTCTCCGACATCATAAAGTCTGCCAATGGCTCGAATGATGTCGCGACGGAAAAATTTATCACGTATATTGGGTGGAATCGGTGGATCTGAGGTCGCCGAAAGGATGGGATTACTCCATAATCTTGTCGCTGCCAGCTGACCATAAAATGTTGTATTGAGCGCGGCAGCTGTTTCGTAGGATTGCTCGGCCTCAATTTTGTTGTTGAGAACTTCGTAAGCCCGACCGAGCCAATAGGCACCCCGCGCACGGCTGATCGGTGTTGTAGCGCTGTCAAATAAGACTTCGAAATGTTCCTGCGCTTCGCTAGGTTTATCGAGGAAGCGCAAGGCAAGCCAGCCGGCTAGAAACTCGGCTTGGACCAGAGATTTTGCCGTCGTCTGTCCATGGTCAGCGGCTAACTTATAAGCCAGATTGTAGTTATGTTGATCCATAGCGCGGTGGATCATAATGTTGCGCTCATTCCACCACGCATCGGGTCGGCCTAGCTCTGCCGGCGCGTGTAAAAGCATTTCATTTGCTTCATCATCGAGATTATTACGAACACGCCACCTTAGACGCTGATAGAGGAACCCAGGATCATCCTGCCACGAAGAGGGCACGTGGTTGGCGAGATCGTCAGCGTTACTGGCTTGCGTGCTAAGCGAAATACGCGCTTCTGCAACAGTTTTCATTTCAGGTGTAGCGAAATTATACATGCGGCGAGCATTAATGGTGTCGTTATTCCATAACAATCGATCAAGACGTTCCCAATGATCGTCAATTTGTAAAAATCGTTCGAAGCGGGCGTGAAATGCGGTTAACTCGTCAGCGCCGAATTCGCCTTCTACCCAACGGGTGCGAATAAGATTATGGACGTCTTTGGTTTGACCGATGACATCAAGGGCATCAATGTACCGGTAAAATCCGACCAAAGTTTGCGGCGGATAGGCCGCAAGCCAGCTGACGACTTCAACAGGACTGGTGCTCAAAGGAATTTTCTGTTCGGCAATCGCCAGAATACCTTTGATGCCCGGCCAGTCAGGGTTGTCCCTAACAAAGCTTGCCATTTCTTCATAGCCGACATCGTTGCCGGGTTGTGCCATCTGGTACGCGCGGAATATTTTGTAAAGCAACTGATCGTTAATATGCGAGGCTATACTTGCCGCTTGATCGGCATGGCCGGCATCTAAGGCTGCAAAGGCATGTCGTATATTCTGGGCTTCAAGCGTCGACGCCTCAGCCTGACCGATAAACAGGCCTAGTAATAATAGACAGCAGAAGGCGAAGATGCGGGTCATCAGGCGAAATAAGGTCGATAAAAACGAATCCAGTTCATGGGACTTAACAGATTTTAGTGGGGCAAGGCAATCAAACTTACCCTGGGCACTCTTTTGCAATTGGATCGATGACATCAAAGTTGTTACCGGAAAGATTGTCAGGTAAGCCTTTGGGTATGAGTGACAAAAATACATCCGAGCGGGCCAAGGCCCAACGCTACGTTGCCATGAACCGGCGCGCGCGGCATGACTACTTTATTACCGATACGATCGAAGCCGGTATCGTCTTGGAAGGCACGGAAGTGAAATCTTTGCGCTCCGGACAAGCCAGTATTCAAGAATCTTTCGCGGGCCCCAAAGATGGCGGTCTTTTTTTGCTCAATGCCTACATCCCTGAATATAAGAAAGCAGGCTCACACCTGCAGCACGAAACACGTCGACCACGCCGTCTGTTATTACATAAACGTGAAATGAATAAATTGATGGGCGTTGTTGGGCGCGAGGGCATTACCCTGGTGCCGCTTGGGATTTATTTCAATCGACGCGGGATTGCCAAAGTGGAGATCGGTCTTGCCAAAGGTAAACACAAAGCGGACAAGCGCGAAGCGATCAAAAAGCGCGATTGGGAACGCGACAAAGCAAGAATTATGCGTTCTAGATAGTGGCTTTGTTAAGCGACGTCTTGAATTTCTTCTTGGGTGGTTTCAAGATTCTGAGCCACTTCCTTCAGGTTAGGTTGGCCGCCACCCTGTTGCTGGCCCTCAACGCGGGCACGAGCAATATGGGGCATCAGTTCTTGCAGTTCGATAAAGTTATCGGCCTGACGGCGTAATTCATCGGCAACCATAGGCGGCGATGAGCGCATCGTGCTAACGACACTAACACGAACGCCTTTGCGCTGAATGGCCTCAACCAGGCGACGGAAATCACCATCGCCAGAGAAAATGATGATGTGGTCGACATGCTCAGACATCTCCATCACGTCGATGGCAAGCTCGATGTCCATATTACCCTTTATTTTGCGGCGACCGAAGGCGTCCGTGAACTCTTTGGTCGGTTTTGTGACCATCGTATAGCCGTTATAATCCAGCCAATCGACCAAGGGCCGAATAGGTGAATATTCCTCGTTTTCGATCAAAGCGGTGTAATAAAAGGCGCGCACTAGACGGCCGCGACCAGCAAAAACTTCAAGTAACCTCTTGTAATCTATGTCAAAACCTAGTCCACGGGCTGCTGCGTAAAGATTGGCGCCATCGATAAACATTGCGGCGCGCTCTTCTTTATAAAATATCATTTTTTCCTCGTTTAACTGATGTGACGAACAATCGTGAAAGGCTATCCAAGCTTCAAGGTATATCTCAAAAATCTACCCCAACCTTATACTCGAATTGCCTAAAAATGGCAATCCAAATCGTTAAGCCGCTCGAATCGAAGGCGCAGTAGATACGCCAAAAGACATTATGGCACAAGATGACAATTAATAAATTCAACTAGCAAAACATTCTCACCATTGATTTCAATATGTTACATATCGCCTTTAAAATTCGTTCCTTTAAAAAACAATCTTGGCAGCAGATTTCATATTGTGGTAAGTTGCTGGCAATATTTGGTAGGTAGATCTACAGTTGATAATAAAACTGTAATGCATGTACAAAGACATGAAATCGAAACAATGAGGGACATACAATGGCGCGCGTAACAGTTGAAGATTGCGTTTTACAAATTCCTAACCGCTTTGATCTGGTTATGCTTTCAGCGCATCGCGCCCGCGCTTTGGCATCGGGTGCCGAGCTTAAACTTGAACGTGACCGCGATAAAAACCCAGTAGTTGCTCTGCGTGAGATTGCTGAGCAGAAACTTGATCTTGGTGGGTTACAAGAATCGCTGATTAAAGGTCTACAGAAGCGCATCGAGCCTGATCAACCTGAAGAAGAAGTTGTCGAACTCATGGCCGGTGAACAGCAGAATTGGATTGGCGCTGCTGAAGATGAAGCCGACGAAGAAACTGAAATTGAAGATGATTTTGAAGATGAAGAAACGGCAGGCGAACAGCCAGCCGATGATGGCCTCGGCAATGCAGCCTTTGAAGATGAAGTCGTCAAAGAATAATTGGACACTCATTTCAGGCTTACGTGAATACGAAGGCAATATTTTTTTAAGTATTTATTCTATGGCGAGTTGTAGGAGTAATGAGCGGTATAGCCGTAAATAGCTCGAGCCAGACGGCAGATCTTGGGTTTCCCAAAGCTGCTGTAGAAATAGGCCGCCATGGCCCTATTACGATCGATTATCTTTGCGCCTTAGTAGAAAACCAGGGAATGGATTCGGTGCCTGTTCGGCAAGCTGCTGAATGGGCTATGGGCGCTCAGCGAACGATGATGGCGCTGCAGAAGGACTGGCGGCCCTACGATTATCCGCTTGGTGTCGCTACAACAGTGGCTGCTCTCCAACTCGACCGTTCAGCAACAGCTCAAAAAGAATCTCTGGAGCCTATTATCGCAGCCCTCTTACACGGAGCTGTAGCTGTTGACGTCATTTCATTATCTGACATCGAAGAAACGTTTGGAGTTGGCGTTGCCAGTCTAACGGATGAAGTAACAAGAATTACAAAAATCAGACGTAATATTCATGCCCAAAGAGAACTCACAGAAAGGGAGCTCAGTTATAATCAAATACAGTTTGAACTGGGCCAAGAAGCACTTTGTTCGCTACCCAGTAGCTCGAGGGTCATTCCAATAAAAATTGCTGATTGTTTGCAAACCATGCGGACTTTGGGAAACATTAAGGTTGGCTGGAACGGCCGGGGCGAATTCGATGGTGGCGCTGAAGAGCGGATTCGCGTTGCTCTATTTGCTGACGGTATCTTTTTACCAATAATGCATGGATTTGAATGGGATGATGCGTCGCAAGAACTAGAGCAACTCATCATGAAACATATCGACCCGGATGCTACTAATAGAATTGCGGAAGGCATGAAAAGATTTGGAAACAAGGGAGCGTTGGTGAGGCGGATCGAAGGAAGATTAAGGGAAACTATCCGTCCAAACCGTACAAAAATTAGATATAGAAATTCACTTTATAGACGTGTGTTGATAAGGCTACAGCGTACAAATAATAAAATTGGACGATTTGTAAACAGGGGCGCGAAGAAGAGAAATTATCCTGAGTGGCTAATTAGCGCATTACAAGAACTTGCGAACCCTCTCCTTTCAGTTGTGCATGAAGTCTTGGACTCGAGAGTACATCAATTTAAGGCCATTACAGTTTTTGGTAGAGCGAAGAGTGATTACGCCATTTGGAAAAAAATGCTTCGCAGGCAAGCCAGAAGGACTTACGACAATAACAGACAATTGGAACAACCGGCCGCAGCAAATACTGTAGGCGACGATAGTAGCGCAGGGGGGCTAAACGAAAGGTACTCCTATATTGTTAGAGAAGATGCATTTGATGAATTGTTTGCAGGTGTTCAAGACAAATTTGCTTTCAGATGCCGTGTCACTAACGGGAATGATCAGGATAGCTACCGTATAGCTATGGCATTGCAAGGCGTGTACGGCACAGTGCCGGACTTGCATCATGATTACTTAGCAAATCCTAGGGGCGATTACAGAGTCTTGCATGTTGGTGTCAATACGATTGATCCCCATGCTGGAAGGGTTGAGACTGAAATTCAGATATTTAGAGAAGCTGATGAAGTAGCTAGTTATTCTGGGCCACAGCATAATCATCCAAGATATAAGCGCACAAAATCTGTTTTTGGCTTTCTTAAGGCTTATCATCACGCACAAAGACATAGATCGTACTATCTGTTTGATAATTATCCTCTGCTTCAGGAAATTCGCGGAAATATGCAAGCTAGGCGAAGAGGCTACAGATTGTTGCCGCGTACGCGGCCGCGGCGTGTGATAGCTTTGGGCAATGATGGGGCGTACGTACCGATTAATGTGACCGAAGGGGCCGACCCCTTAAAACCTAGTTATCCAACAATAGGGGACTTTGCTTATGCCGTACACTCAGACATGGCGACACATGTCGTGGCGGCTGTGGTTAATGGGGCTTACTGGGATCTAAAAAAGCCTGGTGCTGTATTTGATTACAACATAGTAACCGGAGATGAGATCACTCTTATACAAGATCCTCAATACAATAATTTAGAACGATGGATGGGACATCTTCGTGTAAAGTCGAGCCGAGAAGAGCACCGCAGACGTATGAATCAGTTAAAAAGGACACAACTCGGTAATCGGCTTGCTCAGACGTAAAACAGTTCCTATGTTTGTTTAACTCCTATCGTTGCTTATCGTGATTGATGTGTCAGGTGAAATAACTAAGGCCACGGCTAAGCCATCTCGCATGATGCGGCAGTATGAGCTGGTTGAGCGCGTGCGCGTCTACGATCCTAGTGTTGACGAGGATCTGCTAAACCGCGCCTACGTTTTTTCGATGCAGGCGCATGGCACCCAGACGCGTGCCTCCGGTGACCCTTATTTCTCGCATCCGCTTGAGGTTGCCGGCATTTTGACCGAAATGAAAATGGACAGCACCACCATTGCAACGGCGCTACTCCATGACACAGTCGAAGACACCCTCGCTTCGCTTGAAGATATTCAAAAGCAATTTGGTCCCAATGTAGCACGTCTCGTGGATGGCGTTACGAAATTATCGCGTATTGAGCTGCAAAGCGATCAAGCCAAACAAGCTGATAACTTCCGTAAACTTGTATTGGCGATGTCGGAAGATATTCGGGTACTGCTGATTAAACTTGCTGACCGTCTGCACAACATGCGGACACTCCATCATCTTAAAGATCCTGAAAAACGCAAACGCATTGCGCGCGAAACGCTTGATATCTATGCGCCTTTAGCTGAGCGCATCGGCATCGAAAAAATGCAGGATGAACTCGAAGATCTAGCTTTTGCTGAGCTCAATACAGACGCGCGCAACAGCATTATAGCCAGGCTCAATTTCTTGCGCAGCGAAGGTGGCGATGTTGCCAATAAAGTACTTAAAGAATTGCGTAGCGTGCTTGAGCAGTCTGGGATTAAGGCAGAAGTTCATGGCCGAGAAAAAGCGCCTTATTCAATTTGGCGCAAGATGCAGCGTAAAAACGTCGCCTTTGAACAGTTGTCCGACATTATGGCGTTTCGTATTACCGTCGATACAATTGAGCAATGTTATCAGGCGCTGGGAGCAATCCACAGCCGCTATCACGTCGTTCCTGGGCGTTTTAAAGATTACATCTCGACGCCAAAGCCAAATAAGTATCAGAGCTTGCATACCGGCATTATTGGTCCTGAAAAGCAGCGTATTGAAATTCAAATCCGCACAAAGTCTATGCACGAAGTGGCCGAGCTTGGCGTGGCTGCACACTGGACATATAAGTCAGGAGAACAACGAACCGATGGCACCCAATATCGATGGTTGCGCGAACTCCTCGATATTGTCGAACACGCGCAAAAACCGGAAGAATTTCTGGAGCATACCAAACTCGAGTTATTTCAAGACCAGGTTTTTTGTTTTTCGCCGAAAGGCGATCTGATCGCCTTGCCGCGCGGGGCGACACCTGTTGATTTTGCCTATGCCGTCCATAGCGGGGTCGGCGATACATGTGTTGGCGCCAAGGTCAATGGCCGCATGGTGCCTCTGCGTACTGTCTTACATAATGGCGATCAGGTTGAAGTGGTTACACAAAAGGGCGGCTCGCCGTCGCCGGCTTGGGAGCGCTTTGTTGTCAGTGGCAAGGCGCGTTCGCGCATCCGCAAATTTATTAGAACGCAACAGCGTGCGGAATATGTAACTTTAGGCCGCTCTATGCTGGAAAAATTATGTAAACAAGAAGGTGTTTCATTCGCTGAAAAAGCTTTTGAAGCTGTTGCCAAGAATTTTCAAGCAGGCTCACTCGAAGATCTCTACGCAAATGTGGGGGCATCTTTACAGCCCATACGTGATGTCTTTAATGCAGGTTTTCCAGAGCACCGCGCCAAAGCTGATGATAAAACTGACAAAAGCGGGGAAAAAATTGCGCTGACGACCAAACCGAAAGCGCGCTCTCTCACGACGCCGTTAACATTGAAAGGATTAATCCCGGGTATGGCCGTGCATTATGCGCGTTGCTGTCACCCGCTACCGGGCGATGCCATCGTCGGTATCGTTACGACTGGTAAAGGGGTTACCATTCATACGCAAGATTGTGAAACGCTAGAAAGCTTTGCGCGCGTACCTGAGCGTTGGATCGATGTGGGGTGGGACGATGGACATGGAAAAGAGGAAGGGCTCGTTGGCCGCCTGACGGTGGTTTTGACCAATCTGCCAAATAGTTTTGGCACCTTGACGACGATTATTGGCAAAAATAACGGTAATATTACTAATCTAAAAATCACGAACCGTACACCTGAGTTTTTCGACATACTCGTCGATGTCGAAGTGCAGGACGTTAAACATCTAACCAATATTGTCGCGGCTCTTCGCGCGAACGGCGCCATAAATTCTGTCGAGCGGACAAAAGGAAGATAGCCGGTTAATAAGACTAAGTCAGCGTTAACTCGCGGAATGCTATTCCCATGACGTGAACGGGGCCTGTGACCATATTAATTTCTTGAAGTAAATTATGACGCAATAATTCGATTTGATCTTTGCTGCGCATGTCTTGTTTTGTGACGGAACGAAAATAATTAAACACCCGATCCATAATACGAGGTTGGTAATCTGCCAGTCTTTCCTTATCTCCATCGGCAACTTCAAGGCTAATTGTAACTTTCATATGGCCTGTTTTGCCGTTGATCGGTGCCGACGACAAAGTCATGCGCGGCAGATCATAGTAGCTGGTTGTCTGGTGACCTTGTTTATTTGCAAAAACCTTTAAAATATGAACTTGACTATAGTCGGAGAAAAAGCTCATGGAGCCCAGAAAAACCAGGACAGCAATATAGAGCATCGTAAATAGGATAAATTTTCTGTTGCCCACTACGTGCTCCTTAAATTGGGTCATTGGCAACTATTTCTCAATACCAGTGGTGCTAACCATAATACCTAAACCACATTTTTATTGGGATGCTTTGGGAAGAATATATCTATAGTCATTAAGGTTCTCTTGATGTCGCTCAACGAAGGGCATTTCTGGCAATATAAGGACATAAAATAACCAGAACTTTCTTGGCATAGGCGTCTTAGCCCGTTAGTATCCGCGTATGCCTCATAAAATTGTACCAATTGCCGCCGATCATCGCGGATTTGAATTAAAAGCTAGGTTTATTACCTGGCTTAAAGAACATGGGTTTGAACCAAAAGATTTGGGCACCCACAGCCAAGAGCGCTGTGACGCTCTGGACTTTGCCAATAAAATGGCTGCTGAGTTAAAGCATGAAGACCAACGTGGCGTGCTTATTTGCGGCTCAGGTCAAGCCATGGCTATGACTGCAAATCGCTACCGAAATCTCCGGGCGGCACTCTGTACAAATTCAACTCTGGCACGCTTGGCGCGCGAGCATAATGATGCCAATGTACTTGCTATCGGCGCCGATATTATAGGTTCCGAAGTGGCGCTCGATTGCCTCAAGATTTTTTTGGAGACCAATTGTCTTGGCGGCCGGTACGCCGAGCGCCGCCAGCGATTGACAGATTTAGGCGGCTTGTAACCCATATTTGTAACCGATAGGAGTAGATGATGAGTGGAGTAGCGGCAAAAATGCAAACAATGAGCGGGAAACAAAATTCTTTTTTTGGTGTTTCCGTCTCTGAAGGCGATCCGGAACTTTATCGCTCTATTGAAGGTGAGTTGGCGCGTCAGCAGGATAATATCGAGCTTATTGCATCCGAGAATATTGTTTCAAAAGCGGTACTCGAAGCGCAAGGTTCGGTCCTCACGAATAAATACGCCGAAGGCTATCCCGGCAAGCGCTACTACGGCGGGTGCAATCAAGTCGATATTGCCGAAGCTTTGGCCATCGAACGTGCTTGCAAACTCTTTGGCTGTACATTCGCTAATGTACAGCCGCATTCGGGCGCGCAGGCAAATCAGGCCGTTTTTTTCGCGCTCTTACAACCAGGCGATACGATATTGGGTATGTCGTTGGCAGCTGGCGGGCACTTGACGCACGGCGCGTCTGTTAATCAGTCGGGCAAATGGTTCAAGGCTATTCAGTACGGCGTTCGCAAAGATGACCATCGTATCGATATGGATGAAGTTGCGCGTCTTGCGCGCGAGCACAAACCAAAACTTATTATCGCCGGAGGCTCGGCCTATCCACGTGTCATCGATTTTGCGGCATTTCGCAAAATTGCTGATGAAGTAGGGGCCTATTTTATGGTCGATATGGCCCATTTCGCTGGTCTCGTTGCTGGTGGTGTTTTCCCAAGCCCCGTGCCGCACGCGCATGTAACAACGACGACGACACACAAGACCCTGCGCGGACCGCGCGGGGGCATGGTTTTGTCAAATGATCCAGAGTTGGGTAAAAAAATTAATTCTGCCGTATTCCCGGGATTACAGGGCGGCCCCTTGATGCATGTCATAGCTGCCAAAGCTGTGATGCTGGGCGAGGCGTTGCGACCGGACTTTAAGATATACGCCAAAAATGTCATCGACAATGCACGCGCCTTGGCTGGCACTTTGGTCAAGCACGGCTTCGATATTATTTCAGGCGGTACCGACAGTCACATTGTTTTGGTTGATTTGAGACCTAAAAACCTAACAGGTAAGGCAAGTGATCATAGCCTTGAGAATGCCGGCATGACGTGCAACAAAAATGGCATTCCCTATGATCCATTACCACCTACGGTGACATCGGGTATTCGTCTTGGAAGTCCTGCTGCCACGACCCGCGGCTTTGGTACGGCAGAGTTCAACCAGGTAGGCGATATGATCGCCGAAGTGCTCGATGCTTTGCGTAAACAGAACTCTGAGGATAATTCAACTGCAGAACAAGCTGTTCGTAAACGCGTTAAGGAGTTGTGCGCTCACTTTCCGATTTATTAAAACGGTTAAAAGCCAGCTTCAACAGTGCAATACAAGCTGTTGAGCTTTAACCCCTTTACCTGCTAGATTTAGTGGGCAATCAGGGAAAAGGGAAGCTCGATGCGGTGCCCGTTTTGTGGACATGAGGACACACAAGTTAAAGATAGCCGTCCGACCGAGGATAATTCGGCGATTAGGCGTCGGCGATTTTGCAACAATTGTGGCGCTCGTTTCACGACCTTCGAGAGAGTGCAGTTACGCGATATAACTGTGATTAAAACCGACGGCACAAAAGAACCCTTCGATCGCGATAAACTCATGCGTTCGATGAAGATTGCCTTACGTAAACGTCCTGTTGAAGATGATCGTATGGAGCAGGTGCTCAACAGCATTGTTCGCCAACTCGAATCGCTTGGTGATATGGAAGTCACAACACCAAAAATTGGCGAACTGGTCATGGAAACTCTGCGCGCACTCGATCACGTAGCCTATGTGCGCTATGCGTCGGTCTATAAAGATTTCCGCTCACCCGGCGATTTCAATGAGTTTGTCGATACGCTTAAACGCGAAACGGCCTGAGCGCCAAAGGTTTCGCCATGTTCACCGGAATCATTCAGGATATTGGCGAAATCTCAGCCATCGACAAACGCGGCGATTGGACGTTGACCGTTATCGCCAAAAAATTGCCACTTGATAAGATTAATTTAGGCGCTTCAATTTCGTGCAGCGGAATTTGTTTAACGGTGATTGAAAAACAATCGGCGCAATTTAAAGTTCAGATCTCTGCGGAAACAGTGGATAAAACTACGGCAAAAAAATGGCGCCAAGGCCAACGCTTAAATTTGGAATGTGCGTTACGGTTAGGGGATGAACTCAGCGGACATTTGCTTTCCGGACATATTGATGGTGTTGCGCGTATTACGAATAAACGTGGTGAGGGTGACAGTCAGCGGTTTGAGTTCGAGATACCAAAGGCGTTTTCCAAATTTATTGCCCCTAAAGGATCTATATCGCTCGACGGCGTGTCACTGACGATCAATGAAGCTTTGAACGCGCACTTCGGTATAAATATCATTCAGCATACCCAGAACGAAACAACCTTTGATGTTGCGCAGGTCGGGGATGAGGTCAATTTTGAGGTTGATATGATGGCGCGCTACATTGTCCGCATGCTTGAACAAAGAGCAGCTTTATGAAATTACATCTCGCCAATGAAGACCATCGCGCTATTTCTTCCCCTGCGGATATTATCGCCGAGGCCCAACGCGGCCGCATGTTCATTCTTGCCGATGATGAGGCGCGTGAAAATGAAGGCGATTTAATTATACCGGCGCAGTTTGCAACGCCGGAAGCCATAAATTTTATGGCCAAGTTTGGCCGGGGACTAATCTGTCTTGCCCTTGAAGCGGAGAAAGTGGAACAGCTTGGCTTGCCGCTGATGGCCCAGCAGAACTCTAATCCGCAACAGACAGCCTTCACCGTTTCGATTGAAGCGCGCGAAGGCGTAACAACAGGCATTTCCGCGGCCGACCGGGCTCACACGATCCAAGTTGCTATTTCACCTCACGCCGGCCCCAAAGACGTCGTAACGCCTGGACATGTATTTCCACTTCTTGCCCGCGATGGTGGTGTTCTGGTTCGAGCTGGACATACGGAAGCTGCAGTTGATCTTGCGCGTTTAGCAGGTCTTATTCCTGCCGGTGTCATCTGCGAGATCATGAATGAAGATGGCAGTATGGCGCGCATGCCGGATCTTATAAAATTTGCTCAATTTCACAATTTAAAAATTGGCACGATTGCTGACCTCATTGCCCATCGGAGGTGCACGGAAACGATCATCGAACGACGCCTGACAACGACGTTTAACAGTGTTTATGGCGGCGCTTTTACGATGCACATCTATATCAATAAGGCCGCCTACGCCGAGCATGTGGCGTTGGTGAAAGGCGATCTTGCGGTGGGCAAAGAACCGCCTTTGGTTCGCATGCACGCGCTCAACGTTCTTGAAGATGTTTTGGGCGATCGTTCCCACAGTCACGGCGGAGAACTTCAGGCCTCTATGCGCATGATTGCTGAAGCCGGGCGCGGCGTTATTGTGTTGTTGCGCGAAGCGCAAGCCGCTAGTCTATCGCAAAAGCTTGAAGCGCAAATAAAAGGTGAAGAACCACCTCGCGAACTGCGTGATTACGGGGTTGGCGCACAAATTTTGCTTGATCTTGGTGTTGGGGATATGATTCTGCTTTCAAACTCACAACGTACAATTGTGGGTCTCGAAGGTTACGGTCTGCGTGTGGTAGAGCAAAGGCCGATTTCAACTAAAGGATAAGTCATGGAAAAGAAGCGGGCGCCAAGCGTTTTTAAATTCAGCCAAAAGCCCCATATCATGATTGTGGAGGGACGGTTTTACAACGATATCGCCGATAAATTATTGCAGGGCGCCAAAGCCGTTTTGGACCGTGCTGAAGCGAGTTATGAAGTTTTTACTGTTCCTGGTTCGTTTGAAGTTCCGGCGGCAATTGTTTACGCCTTAAAATCTTTAAATTTTGATGCTAGCCGTCGCCGTTTTGATGGTTATGTGGCTCTCGGTTGTGTCTTAAAGGGCGCCACCGCGCATGCGGAGATTGTCGGCCAAGAAAGCACACGAGCCCTTCAAGAAGTTATTTTGCGTTATGCCTTGGCTGCAGGTAACGCCATCTTGACTTGCGATACGATTACTCAGGCTCTGGAGCGAGCGGACCCGTCGCGCCAAGATCGCGGCGGTGCGGCAGCTGAAGCTTGCCTGCACATGATTGGCCATAAAAATCATTTCCGACTATCCCCGCAGAAGCGCTGGGTTGCCCGATAAAATGATGACCAAAAGCTCTCTTCAAACATCCTCAGTTGGGGAAAATACGGCCAAGAGATTGGCGCGTTTGGCCGCCGTTCAAGGACTTTATCAGATTGCGCTGACGCAAAATACTGCTGAAAAAATTATCGCCGATTTTCAAGACCACCCGGGTGCTTTGTTACATGAAAAAGGTGAAAATGAAGCTCCTTTACTCGTCGATCTTCAGTTGTTTGGCTCGATTGTCATAGGTGTGAGCCAAAATTTTACTTCACTTGATGAAATGATAGCAGGCGCCACTGATGCCAAAGTATCACCTGAGCGGCTCGAAACTCTTCTGCGTGCGATCTTACGGGCCGGGACCTATGAACTTCATGTGCATAGTCACATTCCGGCCAACGTCATCATCAATGATTATGTCGATGTCACCCATGCGTTTTTCGGTGCGAAAGAACCAGGTTTAGTCAACGCTGTCTTGGACAAGCTTGCTAAGGGACTCCGTTAAACTGGAAAATTGTTTGGCATTTGTGATCGCTGAAGAGGCTTCAACCCATTGAAATTGGCTGTTGTTGTTTGATTTGAATACTTCTTGGTGCGTTAACGGCTCATCAAGTCTTCGCTCCTAAACTATTTTTCAGGGACTTCCCAAACTTCACCGGTGAGGACACCGTTGTATAGATTTTTTATAACCATCACCATGCTTTTGGCGTTCACTTTTGCCAGTACAGAAATGATTCCTGCCTGGGCGGAGGAAGATACAGCGCCAGCAGCGCCAACTGCACCTGCAACGCCACCGCCGCCTAAAAAAGATGCGCCTGAGATGACCGGCAAAAGTAAAAACAATAACGATATAAGCGGCGGAAAATTCGAGGGCGATCCCGTTTTTGTACACATGCCGCCGATGATCTTACCGATTATCACCGACACCGGCGTTGAGCAGATTGTTACCGTTCTCATCGATATAGAGGTCAAGAATTTTGAGACAGCTGATCTCATCCACAGCAATATGCCGCGCGTACAAGACACGTTAATGCGGGCGCTTTATGGCGGTTTGGGGCAGGGTTCTTTGCGTAACGGCAAATTGGTGGATGTGGCAAAAATAAAGGCAAAAGCTACGGAAGCCCTCGTCGATGAGGTTGGCATTAAGGGTGGTGCCGGTGCCGACGCCATTCGCAATGTCCTTATCGAAGGCGTCTCGCAGCGCATGCTGTAAGCCCTTAATTTCAGCCCCTTGCTTTGCCGTACATCTTTAGGCATTCTGCGCGGCGTCCGGTTGAACCCGGTTTAAGTCTTTGACCCACCAGTAAGAAACCACAAAAGTACAGAGGATTCTCATGAGCAACGAGTTTATGCTGATTTTTGGCTGCGGCGTTATTGCGCTGCTTTATGGACTATTAACCGCGCGTCAGATTATGGCCGCTTCTGCTGGTACGCCGCGCATGCAAGAAATTGCCGCCGCCATCCAAGAAGGGGCGCAAGCCTATCTCAACCGTCAATATATGACGATCGCGATTGTGGGCGTGGTCATCTGTATCGCACTTGGCTTGTTCCTTGGTTTGCATGTGGCGATCGGGTTTATCATTGGCTCCATTTTGTCCGGAATAGCCGGCTATGTCGGTATGAATGTGTCTGTACGCGCCAATGTGCGTACAGCGGCTGCTGCGCAGCAGGGCATGCGTCAGGCACTCAATATTGCGTTTAAGTCAGGGGCCATTACAGGATTGCTCGTTGTTGGTTTGGGCCTCTTGGGTGTTGCCGGCTATTATTGCATTCTGTTGCAATGGAAAGGGGCTGATGCTTCACGCTCGATTATAGAGGCCTTGGTTGCTCTAAGTTTTGGCGCCTCGCTGATCTCTATTTTTGCGCGCCTTGGCGGCGGCATCTTTACCAAAGGCGCTGATGTTGGCGCTGACTTGGTTGGCAAGGTAGAGGCAGGGATCCCGGAAGATGACCCCCGCAATCCAGCTGTCATTGCCGATAATGTTGGCGATAATGTCGGTGATTGCGCCGGTATGGCAGCTGATTTATTTGAGACTTATGCGGTTACGATTGTAGCTACGATGTTGCTGGCCTCAAAGTTTTTCAGTGGCGCTGCGCAACAAGTCATGATGATCTTGCCGCTTGTGATTGCGGCTGTCTGTATCGTGGCATCCGTCACAGGAACATTCTTTGTGCGTCTCAGTAAGCGTAGCAAGAACATCATGAGTGCCCTTTATAAAGGCCTTGTCGTTAGCGGCGTGATTGCGGCTGCTTTAATTGCTCTCGTCATTCATCAACTGATTGGTTTTGACGGTATTGCCACTCAAATCGATGGCCGTTCGATTATTGGCCTCGAGTTATTTGAATGTTCGATCATTGGTTTGGCTGTAACGGCTCTTATGGTGTGGATCACAGAATACTATACCTCGACAGCGTTTCGCCCTGTGAGGAGTGTGGCCGCAGCATCAGCTAATGGCCACGGCACGAACGTAATTCAAGGTCTTGCCATATCGATGGAAGCTACGGCTTTGCCGGTCGTCGTTATTTGTATTGGCATTATTTTGGCGCAAATGGCGGCAGGGCTCTTTGGTATTGCCATTGCAGCTACGACTATGTTGGCGCTTGCCGGCATGATCGTTGCCCTTGATGCCTACGGCCCCGTTACCGACAATGCTGGCGGTATCGCCGAGATGTCCAACATGCCCAAAGATATTCGTGTGATCACGGATGCTCTTGATGCGGTCGGAAATACGACAAAGGCCGTAACCAAAGGCTACGCCATTGGTTCGGCGGCTTTGGCGGCTCTGGTTCTCTTCGCGGCTTACATCGAAGACCTTAAATATTATTTCCCTAAGGTTCCGGTGAAATTTGAGCTGCAGAACCCCTACGTGGTTGTTGGCCTCTTCATTGGCGGCATGTTGCCCTATCTCTTTGGCTCTATGGCTATGACGGCCGTTGGTCGTGCGGCAGGTGCTGTTGTGCAAGAAGTACGTCGCCAATTTAAGCAGATCAAAGGCATCATGGAAGGCAAAGCAAAGCCCGAATATGGTGTAGCGGTTGATATGCTTACCAAAGCCGCGATTAAGGAAATGATTGCACCTTCGCTGTTGCCAGTTGTAGCACCGATCGTGCTTTATTTTGTAGTCGATGTCGTTGCTGGACAGGCGCAAGCCTTCACGGCTCTTGGTGCCATGCTCCTTGGTACGATCGTGACAGGCATTTTTGTCGCTATCTCGATGACCTCAGGTGGTGGTGCTTGGGATAATGCTAAGAAGTATATCGAGGAAGGTCATTACGGCGGTAAAGGTTCAGAACCTCATAAAGCTGCTGTTACCGGTGATACCGTTGGCGATCCCTACAAAGATACAGCAGGCCCTGCGGTTAATCCGATGATCAAGATCATCAACATCGTCGCCATATTATTGTTGGCGGTGCTGGCGAGCCTAAAGATGTAAGTCTATGTAAACACACAAATTAACTAAGACTCTTTATACCAAGCCTCGTGAAACCATTCACGGGGCTTGTTTTTTAGGCGGTTTTTTCTCATTTTAGCAACCATAATTATAAGAAATTACTCGTTTAACGAATTTTCGGATAGCTAACATGTCGGATAATCCTGATGAAGAAGCTGGCGCTCCAATACTACTCATTGAAAACGCGTACCCACGGGCGTTTTTAGAGAAGTTTGGTGGAGAAGAAATCGTCCGCGTACACCAGTTCTTAATTGAGTTTTTTGATCGTGGCCTTTTTCCAAGACTGACTGCAGAAGATCGTCAAACTAATCGTGGTGTTAAAGAATGCTCGCAAATAAGTTTAGTAGATATACGTGATATACATCCGATACGAAGTAAGCCTCCAAAAGCGCTTCTTGTAAGTGGAAAAAGCGGAGAAAAAGATACTTTAAAATTCAAGTGGCACGACGATACATCTGCAGGCGAAATTGATTTGCTGCGGTTAAACGGCGACACTGAAGTTTTTGAGGCCAGGGATGCAGATTATGTGCATCAGATGGACGCGGGGCGTGGAGCCATATCTAACCCTTTAAATGCTCGAGAGGTTTTTCATTTCCCTGATCCACTGTCTGCCGTTGATCAGCTTGCTGTTCAAGCAAGTACGAATTTACTTAATAGTGGTTTCACAATGGTAAATCTTAGAGATCAAATGGCCAATCGTGTCCTGTTCCGAGGCTATCATGGTATGTATGTGGTGATGTACAAACAGGAATACGAATACGATGTGAATAACCCGATGGGCAAATGGATGATAGCTGCTGGGCGTGGTGTGCAGCCTGCTGAAAGAAAAGGGCAGTTTATCCGTGTCGCTTGGTATTCCGCCGTGGATAATTTTGTCAGTCAAGGTGATCATAGGTTTGCCATGTCCAATATATTAAGTCCGGAAACACAGGAAATCGATGGGTTTACGGTGCCAGAAAGAGATTGGACACGAACGCTACCTCGACCATGGGATCTAAACTTGCAGAAACTAAGAAGAAATTAAAAATTTACTTAGAGGTCTTGATGTGTCTGGTTACCCTGAAAGAGAGTCTCACCTTTTAGCTTGGAATATAGTCGAGAACTTGCTCCCCTCTGGTATTTGCAACAGATTGGTTGTTTGCACAAATCAGTCCTCAATAACCAATAATCTCATAGATTTTCTGAATAGGGGTTATATCCCCTATACGAGCCTGGATAATCAAAGAGGTCCTATTGGTACTTTTGACATCAGATGGTTCCACATAAGCGATATACGTACTGGCGTATTCAAATTTCAGGTTCTGCAATCCACTTTACACTTTGAGGATAATTGTGACAACGGCACGGTGGCTGTCCTTAGTAAACAATCAGAACCTGTCCACGAAAACCTCTCTACGGCGGATGCTAATGCCATATCCCTAACGAAACTTTTTACACTGCGAGGTTTTATATTTCGTACCGAGCTCGATCCGCATGAAAATGCTCTCATTTATCAGACGGGTAATGGTGGTTGGGTTATTATCAGACCTTCAGAGGAAATTGATACCCCTATAACGCCTCCCGATGACTGGGAAGTGGTCGTCGCCGTGCGCGTAGAAACACCGTCTCTTGCAGAAGTACCCTTAGCCATATCAGAAATTCCTGTAGCAAGCCGCTCCAAATTATTGGCACAAATTCAGGCGTTAGCCCAATTAGTATTAGGGAGAGAAATTGTTGCACAGCTGCAAACTGCGGCACGGGCAGTCAGCAAGTGGGCAAGACAGGAAAGAAACAACGAGATACCACTTAGAGCGTCACCGCGGCATAGCCCGTCATCTATAAAGGTTTTGGGTGCTGCCACACCGTTTTATTTACTCAATCGAAGGGGCGCTCTTTCGCCTGGAAATTTATTGGATTTTGAAGGGAATATCCCAGAATGTAACATTAGACCTTTAAACGTTGATTTATTGTACTTATGAACAGAGATTACTTTTAAGCGCGACCGTGCTTCAATCGAGGTCATGCCTCAATCCGCTCAAATATCTACCGCAGCCGCACTGATCATTGGCAACGAAATCCTATCGGGCCGAACGCAAGACGCCAATTTGAACGTCATTGCCAAAAAACTTATGAGTATAGGTATTCGTTTTCTGGAAGCCCGCGTGATACCCGATGTTGAGGACGAAATTATCTCCGCCGTCAATGCCTTGCGCCATCGCTACACTTATGTATTTACAACCGGCGGTATTGGCCCAACGCATGACGATATTACGGCCTTATCAATCGCCAAAGCATTCGATTTGCCTTTGATTGAGCATCCCGATGCACGTTCCCGGCTTCTTGCCTATTACACAACGGCAAATCTCAATGAAGCGCGCTTACGCATGGCGCGTATGCCTAAAGGTGCTGCGCTCATCGATAATCCTATTAGCGCGGCGCCTGGATTTCAGATTGGCAATGTCTATGTTCTTGCTGGTGTGCCCAATATTATGCAGGCCATGATGGACGATGTTGCGACAAAACTTTGTCACGGACCTACAATCCTTAGTACGACGATAACGACAAGCGTTGCCGAAAGTCTTATCGCAGAAGATCTCACCAATATAGCCAATCGCTATCAAGCTCTTGATATAGGTTCTTACCCTTGGTTCCGATCAGGTCAATATGGATTATCGCTTGTCGTCCGAGGAATTGATGCGGAAGCTGTGAAAGCCGCCACGGATGCTATTTGTAATATGATCACAATCCATGGTGCGACGCCGATGATAGAGCCTATTCCTTAGGTGGCATAAAACCCTGATCGCCGACAGATTTATCGGTATCAGATTTATCTGTACCAGAGTTATCTGTGTCATCCTGTTTGGATTTATTCGTACCCATGATCTTATTGAAAAAGCCTTTATTTCCAGCCACAGGCATTGTCGCCGCGTCATTTTTTGCCCCCGGCAGGCTGAGCCCAAAGTTTTGATAGATATAACCCAGTGCCACAAATATCGCTAACCAGATCGCAATGTTACGCAGCACCTTGCCGCGGTTCATCGCGAAAACACTGGGCGCAAGAATGAAAACCATCGACAAAGTCATAAGGGCGGTAAGCAGCAGTGAAAATTTGTTCATAGGAGCTCTCAGATGTTACGCAACTCTTCCAAAATCTTAGCCACATTTGGATTGGATTGCAAAAAATACTCTCTGATATATTTTCTCTAGATGGTTTGTACTATAAGTATCACTACTCAGCTTTTGCCGTGGCTAAAATTCCAATAAGTCTGACATTCCTTGGCCTTAATACCGTCGCACCCGAATGTACCAGGTCATTGTACCAAAAAATCGGACATCCAACGGGAACTTGATATACATCGGATCGGAAGCCATCCATTTCTGCAAATGATTGTTTAGGAATAAGAGAAGGCGGAGGGTTACCAGGAGGTGGAACTAATATCCATGTACCTTGTCCATTAAAGCATACTAATCCCTGCATGTATGGCGATGTGGGATTGCCGTCGCGATGGAGAGAGTCTTGAAAACCGGGATAGGAGGCCTGTAGGCGACCTGTGCTTTGTAATGTGTGATCTAATTTGGATGTACGCAATAAAGCCTCGGCCATGGTCTCAAATGTCTTCTTAATAACTGAATATGAAACTCCTGACTTTATGCAGGAAAATAACGGGTCAAATTCTAGATTATCTGAAAGAGAAGAATTACGCAGACTAGCTATTACTGTATTAGCTTCATCGAGCCGATAACGCCATGGCCAGTATACAGCCTCTGAGAAAATGTTGGGTCGGCAGCGAGATATCAAATTTGTGGTATAACATGCATCAAGAAGTTCTTGATGCCAAGCAGGTTTCCAAATGGCAGCCACGACGCCATTTTCTCCAACTTTTCTTAAGTCATCGATAGCATCGATAAAAATGACGCCGGGAGGTAGAGGACTCTCGGGGGCTAAAATAGGAAAACTAGATTCCGGCCGGACAAAAATTTTGTCATCTCGGCTCACTCTTAAATGGTCTTCGAAAATCGCTACTTCCATAATCTTTCCGCAATCTTTCTGCACTCTAATAAATGCCAGACGGCCTGTAAGCCGGGTTCTGTCGTTGTCGTCCTGACAACGGATGACCATTCATCTGGGATGTCCGTTACCGGACACCTCGCGCGACCAACCCGAACAGCGGCGGAAGAATGCGTCTGCACGCGTTTACCGGTTTAACCCGGCACAGCCATGCTTGCTGTCCCTATTCGGTCTTGCTCCTGGTGGGGTTTGCCCTGCCATCTCTGTTGCCAGAAATGCGGTGCGCTCTTACCGCACCTTTTCACCCTTACCGCATCATTGCTGATATGGCGGTTTATTCTCTGTGGCACTTTCCCTAAGGTTGCCCTCGCCGGACGTTATCCGGCACCATCTTCTCCTGGAGCCCGGACTTTCCTCCCCGTAAAGAGCGATCATCCGGCCATCTGGCATGGCCTACGCTATCACATTTGGATTACTTGCACTCTGTAAAATAGAAAGCAGTGTTGTATAATAAACACAAGGGTTTCTGCGGGTTTATGAGCTGTTTTAACCAATCCAAAAAAAGTGCCTTATTTAAACCAAAAAAGTGCTAATAAGTGGGTGTCCTAAGAAATTCCGCGTTACACATCGTGCCTACGTCTCATACATCGTTTACATTGGGAGTTCAGTTATGAAGAATGTTCGTCTGCTTGGTTTGGCCTTTGGCCTTACAATAGTTATGGCATCAGCCGTTGCTTCGGCACAAACAGATGATCAAGCGCGTGATACCGGCTGGTATCTCGGCGCTGGTGGTATGTATCATCAGGAAACTGACGCTGATGCAAAAGTTGGCGGCGTTCACGATACCATCAAGTATGATGGCGGTTGGGGTATCGCCGGCAGTGGCGGTTATGCATGGGGTAATGGTTTTCGCACAGAAGGTGAAATTGCCTATGACCGTTCGGAGCTTGATAAAGTAACGGGTAACGGTGGTCTTCCCGGCATCGGACATTTAAATAACACCGACTTAATGGGTAATGTCCTCTATGATATTGATACAGGTACACGCTTCACGCCTTATGTCGGCGTCGGTGCTGGTTTAGCCATCGTAGGTGCATCTGATGTTGGTGTGCTGTCGGGTGGCCGTACTTTGACCGATCAGGACGAGAAGTTTGCCTATCAGGGCATTGCCGGTGTTTCAGCAGCCATTGATCGTAATTGGGCTGTGACAGCGGATTATCGCTATGTTGGTACTACGGATTCGCGTCTTCACACCAGTTTGGGTGATAGCGCCCGCATCGATAATAATTCCAATAACATCTTAGTTGGCGTGCGTTATACGTTCGATCAACCGGAACCGGCACCACCAATGCATGTCGCGCAAATGGCACCACCTCCGGCACCAAGACCGGCGCCGGTTGCGCAGCCAGCCGTTGCTCCTGTTCCACAGAGCTTTATGGTGTTCTTTGACTTCAACAAGTCTATTTTGACGCCTGAAGCCAAGCGCATTATTGCATCAGCTGTGCAGGACTACCAAAAGGGTGGTTATGTTGAGATTGTTGTCACAGGCCATACCGATACGGTGGGCTCTGACAAATATAACATGAAGCTCGGTGAACGCCGTGCGGCTGCCGTGAAGAAGGAAATGATTGCGGATGGGTTGTCGCCCAGTTCAATCAAGACGGTCAGTGCAGGCAAAACAGGACTGCTCGTTCCGACGGCAGATGGTGTGCGTGAAGCCCAAAATCGCCGCGCCGAGATTGTGCTTGATAAGCAATAATCGGTTGTAATCTGCGAAAACCCCCTGCTTTTTAGCAGGGGGTTTTTGTTTTTAACGCCCCGCCCGGGGCTAAGGCAGCTATTTCTTTGCCAAGACGAGCCATCAGCGCTAGAACCACAGCCAATTCAATGGTTTTGAGCTGGAGATTTACTTGGTTTCTTCTGCATTTCCCGTGACACGCCTTCGGCGCTTACGAAAAACTGAAACGTTACGCAACTTGATGCGCGAAACATCCGTAACGTCTAACGATTTAATTTATCCAATTTTTGTCGAGGAAGGCGTTGATAATCTTCAACCCGTGACATCTATGCCGGGTGTTAACCGCATACCTGAGAAGAAACTAGAGACTGAGATTAAGGCTATGTACGCTGATGGCGTAAGAGCGGTTATGATGTTTGGTGTTTCCCATAAGAAAGATGTCACGGGGAGCGACTCGTGGAAGCATGATGGGTTACTCACACGCATGATCAAACGCGCAAAGAATGCAGCGCCTGACATGTTTGTCATTAGTGACAATTGTTTTTGCGAATATACCGAGCACGGCCATTGTGGCATCGTCGAAGATGGTCACGTTCATAATGATATGACCATTACTAATCTGGCCCGGCAGGCAGTGGCTGCTGTTGAGGCTGGTGCCGACATGGTAGCGCCTTCGGCGATGATGGATGGACAAGTGGTTGCCATTCGCCAGGGGCTGGATGAGAAGGGGTATATTGATGCGCCAATTATGGCGTATTCGTCAAAATTTGCTTCGAGCTTTTATGGACCCTTTCGAGCCGCGGCAGGCTGCGATCTTAAGGGCGATCGTAAATCTTATCAGATGGACCCACTTAATGGACGGGAAGCTTTGCGCGAGTCCTTGCTCGATGAAAAGGAAGGCGCTGATATTCTGATGGTTAAGCCAGGTTTACCCTATCTTGATGTTTTGGCTCGCCTGCGTGAACGCACATTATTGCCATTAGCGATTTATCAAGTGAGCGGTGAATATGCGATGATTAAGTTCGCCGCTGCTGCCGGTGCGATAGATGAAAAACGCGTCGTCCGTGAAACGCTTGGTTCGATGAAGCGAGCAGGGGCGGATCTCATTCTTACCTACTTTGCACGCGATATTGCTCGTGAAGGGTTTTAACGTCGGCGCCACGCCGTTTCTTGGGCGTTGTCTTCTAATATAATGCCTTGGCTGACAAGAACGTCCCGAATACGATCGGCCTCAGCAAAATCTTTGGCTTTGCGGGCTGCAATGCGTGCGTTGATTTGAGCATCTATTTCAGCGTCAGTTGGACCACCTTGATTGGCCGGCTTTGATTTAAACCAAGTTTCTGGGTCTTGTTGCAACAATCCGAGTGCATGCCCAGCTGCTAGGAGCTGTCCTTTCGCGGCGATTTGCCCATCTGTTGTTAAGGCACGGTTCAATTCATTTGCTAATTCGTGGATATTGGCAATTGCCCGAGGCGTGTTGAGATCATCAAGGAGTGCGCTTTCTAAAGCTTCGGGGGGCTGATGAGATGTGGTAATTTTAAGAGTGTTCGTTGTCCGCAACGCTCCGTACCAGCGGTCCAATGTTGCTTTAGCATTATCCAAAGCTTCTGAAGAAAAATCTAGAGGTTGGCGGTAATGTCCAGATAATAGCGCAAGACGTAGAGCTTCGCCCGGCGCTATGGATAACAACTGTCTGACTGTGAAAAAATTTCCTAATGATTTGGACATTTTATCGCTGTTGATAGTGAGAAACCCATTATGCCCCTACGGCTTGCTCTCACCGGTACCGATCATGGCCCAGAATTAAAAGTTCTACTGCCGATGATTGGCCCCGAACGTACGCGCGCCCGTCTTGCTGGAGAGACAGCGTGAGCGATATTTATATTCACAATACGCTGACGCGTCAGAAGGAAAAATTTAAGGCCATCGATCCCAACAATGTAAGAATGTATGTCTGTGGTCCTACAGTTTATGACTTTGCGCATCTCGGCAACGCACGCCCAGTTGTTGTCTTTGATACTCTCTATCGCTTACTCAAGAGACATTATCCTCATGTAACTTATGTACGCAACATCACGGATGTTGATGATAAGATCATGGCTAAAGCCAAAGAAACCGACGAGACAATCGACAATATCACGACACGCACGACCCAAGCCTATCACGACGATATGGCCGCCCTGAATGCGCTGCCTCC
>JABDFY010000017.1 GCA_013286365.1 Alphaproteobacteria bacterium | reverse complement strand
TGCCGTTTTATCATCCGTTGCTGCATGCGTTGAGGCTGTCGATGCTAGAATGAAAAGCAGTACGGCTGTAGCGAGGGAGTTACTTGAACGGCCAAGCAGAAGCCCGCGTAAAAATAGACTGCATAAAAAATCGATCAATAATAAAACGAATGCAGCTGCTATCAACCAGGGTTGAAGCTGAATTTCTCGACGGCTCTGTTGGTAAGATGAAACCGGCATGTCATTGAAGGCTTCGGGTTGTGTTAAAATACCACCCAGATTGAAGGCGCGTTTAAGGCTGTCGGTGCCGTAAAGGCCGGGTGGATGTTGTGGTCCAACAGGCGTATGTGTGAGGTCGGTCGTATCAAGTGGTTGGACAACCGATGATGCCGCTTGCTCTTCGCCGAAAGCATCAAGAAAATTGGGTGTGTGCTGTGTGGATTTCAAACTGCTCAGCGCACACCAGTAATTTAGAGTTTCCATCACCGTCAATTCGACCTTTACAGCATCTTGATGACCAACATAATGCAGTCGCGAACGATGCTCGGGGCTATCTATGGCTATGGCTTCGCCGAGCCATAACATCGCACCGTGAGCTGCTGGCAACAAACCCGCCAAAGTACGCAAGAGGCTCGATTTGCCGCTGCCATTGGCGCCCGTAACGAGTAATAGAGCGCCTGCTTGCAGCGAAAAACCAACATCCCGAAACACCAGCCGACGTGCACGTCGGCAGCTTAGAGACTGAACGGTAAACAGCATACTTTGAGCCAAAGTTTTAATTACAGAAACCCACCTTAGCGTTATTTCTGGGCAGGCGGAAATCGAATTTTGATGGGCACCTACTGGCAATCAACACGCGAACGTGATACCGATTCTTCCTGTGTCAAAACTTTCATTTCGCCTTTATCATCATCCCCTAGATCCGCCTTCGCGCCGCGTTCGACTGGCGCTGGCGGAAAAGGGTGCTGTGTGCGATTTTGCCATCGAAAAGCCATGGGAGCCAAGCGCAGATTTTCTTGCGCTCAATCCGGCAGGCGAAGTGCCGGTCTTGGTTGTCGAGCAAGATGACGAGCGCCACATCTTGGCCAACGCATCGGCAATCTGCGAATATCTTGATGAAACCCAGGCAGCTCCAACTATGGTTGGCAAGGACTCATTCTTACGAGCTGAGGTTCGACGCCTGGTTGCATGGTTTGACACTAAGTTTCACCATGAGGTTACGACGCATCTTGTCAGCGAAAAGGCTTTGAAGCGCTTACAGGGACTGGGTGAGCCGGATAGCCTGATGATCCGTACAGCTTGTTATAATATTCGTGGCCACCTTGATTACATTGGCTGGTTAACTGAAAGGCGCAACTGGCTGGCCGGCGATATGATCACATTCGCCGATCTTGCAGCCGCCGCCCATCTTTCGATCATTGATTATCTTGGTGACGTACCCTGGAATGACCATATGCTGGCCAAAGAATGGTACGCCCGCATTAAATCCCGCCCTAGTTTTCGTGGTCTTTTGGGCGACCATATTGCCGGCTTCCCACCACCACGCCATTATGCTGATCTTGATTTTTAGGAGAATGACATGACCCGCCGGCCTTTTATAGTTCTATGTCTTGTTTTGATGTTCTGTTTTCCGGCCGCTGCGGATGAGCCTAAACCCGATGACCGCGTCATCTTTGATCTTTCGGTGGAAGACTGGGTTACAACTAAAACGGCGCATGTCATCGTCGAAGTCGAGGCCGCCGTCAACGGTGCGACCGCCGGCGACACGCGCACTGATATGATTAAGGCGGTAGACGATTTAGCCAAAGTCGATTGGCGTCTAACAACCTTCAACCGCAGCCAAGATCAAACCGGCATGGAACGTTGGAGCGCTCTTTTTGATGCCCGTTTACCCGAGAGTGATCTGTCTGGATTGATTGAAAGCGCCAAAAAACTCAGCAAAGCCGGATTGCAGCTGACCATCAGCAGTATAGATTTTAGCCCTACTTTGGATGAAATGGAGACATTGCGCGGCCAACTTCGATCACGAATTTATAAAATGGCTAATGAGCAATTGGTTGCGCTGAATGGCGCGTTACCTGGACGAAATTATCGCATTTCAGTCATCAGTTTTACAGGGGATGAAAATGCATCGCCGATGCCACGCGTCGTCAGAGGTCAAGCCGCCATGAGCATGTTGGCGCGTGCCGATAGTGACGGATCCGCCATAGGTTCGTCCTCAACGGCAGCGCCGATGGAGAGATCCGAGAAAATTGTCATGCAAGCACGGGTGATACTGGCGGCCCTCCCCGAAGCCAAAGGTATCCCCGCAGCGCCCGCCGTAGCCCCCGCACCTGTTCTCGAACAAAAACATTAGTTCCCCCATGCTTTCCGATTACGCCGTATCCCCTGCCACCGGCGCCAAAGCGGCGCATGTTGTCATATTTCTTCACGGTGTGGGCGATAGTGGCTCTGGCGGGTTATTAAGTATCGGCGAAATGTGGGCGCCTATGTTACCAGACACTGAATTTATCTGCCCGGATGCACCTTTTGCCTTTGATATGGCGCCTATGGGCCGTCAGTGGTTCAGTCTTGAAAACACAACACCCTCGGCAATGTTAGCTGGCGCGAAAGCAGCCGAGCCATTACTCAACGCCTATATTGATCACATCTTGACCACGCGCGAAATAGCACCAGGAAATCTAGCCCTCGTGGGTTTTTCTCAGGGCACGATGATGGCCCTTTATGTGGGACCACGTCGCTCGCCACAGCTTGCGGGTATCATTGGTTATTCTGGTGCGTTGATCGGCAGCGAATCTTTGGCCTTAGAAAAAAAATCTGCGCCGCCTACGCTTCTTGTCCATGGCACTGCGGATGAAGTCGTACCTTTTATGGCCTTGGGTGTATCCGAACAGGGTCTCAAGTCTGCCCAAATTCCGGTTTCCACTCTCGCCTGCCATGGTCTTGGACACAGCATTGACGACAATGGTCTTGCGACCGGACTGAAATTCCTTAAACAGGTGTTTATCTAGACATATCATGGTTCTGTGGAAAATTGCTGCGCTGCATGCTGGACTTGCTATTTCACACAAGATTAACTACATCATGGTTAAATGATCTTGGTTCAAGGCGTGTGGCGGCGCCGGAATTGAAAGGAATTGGGATTGTCTCCATCGCCTGAGAGTTGCCCGGCCCTTGTCCTCAATGCGGACTTCCGCCCTTTGAGTTATTTTCCTCTTTCGCTATGGTCATGGCAGGATACTGTTAAGGCTGTCTTCCTAGAGCGCGTCAGCATCCTTTCCGAATATGATCGCGTTGTACATTCGCCTAGCTTTGAGATGCGACTGCCTAGCGTTATTGCCCTTAAACAATATATTGCAACGACGCGCTATCCGGCTTTCACCCGATTCAATGTCTTCTTACGCGACAGTTTCCATTGCCAATATTGCGGGCATAGAAAACCGACCCCTGACTTGACCTTTGATCACGTTGTGCCGCGCTCTAAAGGCGGGCGCACGGTATGGGAGAATGTTGTCACCGCATGCTCTATTTGCAACTTGCATAAAGGCAGTCGATTACCGAAGGAATGTGGGATGTACCCGCAGCAAAAACCGTGGCGGCCGATGAGCTACGAATTGCAGGAAAATGGCCGTGCTTTCCCGCCAAACTATCTGCACCACAGCTGGCGTGACTACCTTTACTGGGATTCGGAACTCGAGCAGAGCTAGAAAAGTTAATCGAAGATAGGCGCTGGAATATGGGTCGAAAGTTCGCTTTAAATGCCTGCGTTTAATCTAGACCCGCTCCGAAAGCCAAATCGCGGTTTTTGATCCGGCCCTAATCAAAGATCGTAACATTGCATAATAGGGCAAGTCTTCGGCGCCATGCTTAAGGCCGATTTTTTTATGTTCGTTTTCGTCGGCACGAAATCTCATAATTAATTTACTGAGCTTCGCATCGTCACTAGCCAGAGCGCTTAACTGCCTTGCATAGTGCTCGTCAATAACCTCTTCTACGGCGACCGTACAGGCCATCGCGGCTTTCTCGCCCAGTGCCGCCGTGGCCGCGCCTAGAACATAGCCGGCGATATGCCATAGCGGGTATAAAACTGTCGGACGTACACCATTCTCGACCATTAGTTTCTCAAATGCAGCAAGGTGCTCATCTTCTTGACGCGCCATATGGCGAATGGTTGGTGCCGCCGAACTTTTGCCCAAGATGGCAAGCTGTCCAGCATAGATGCGTTGCGCACCAAATTCACCAGCATGATCAACGCGTATCATGCGGGCGACGTCTTCTTTTTTGTTCCTGGTACCGGGCAAAGCCGTGCGAAGAACGGAAGATTTCTGTTTTTTCCTAAAACCTTTTTTCGGCCCCCCATTCCTCATCGCCGTTTACCTTTTTTTCCAAACCACGCGGCGGCGGCCGTAAACATCGTTAAAGCAAATGAATAAAATACGTTTAAATTTGCCATGGAGAAACCCAGAAAGCTCCAAGCTATATGATCACAACGCACGACATTTGTTTTCAATAATTGTTCACGCAAATCTTCGGGCGAGCCCCCGTGTAGTGCTTCTGCAGAGCACCCAGATGTGCCCTGCCACCAATGTCTTTCAACACCTGAGTGAAACACTGCCAACGTCGTGCCGCTCAAAAAAATAAGAGCACATAAACCCATCACCACACGTGAATGAAGAGACCGGGGCCGCCACACAACAGCTACAATGGCTACGAGGGCGGCAAGTCCAAACGGAACCCGCTGCCACAAGCACAGCACGCAGGGCAGAAGATTGAAGCCATATTGAGCCATATAAGCGCTCGCCAGCGCAATCAATGACGCTCCGGCAACCACTAAGGCTGCTGTGGGCATCGACAGAAATCGGGGGATGAAGTTGCGAAGAGCGCGTGACATGAAAACAGTATGCCGCACTTAGCGCAAAAGACAATGCGCTGACTTAGACAGCAACAAATCTCGATTTAATTAATGACTAAAGTTTGACGCTTTTGTTCTCGTAGCGACGGCCAAGAAATGCCGGTAGTTTGCCGCCGCTTTGGCTGCCTGGAAACTGATGCATTTGATATGACGGATCAGTTTTTGTGCGATAACTCCATAGTGCATCTGGGTTTTGATGGTAAAAAATATCCGAAACAGCTTCGGTACGAACCCAATCCAATACTTGTTTGCGGTGTACAATTTTCCATACGCCGGCCGGTCCGCTAGGACGACGCTCCATGCGATCTAGATTACGCCCTCCCATAAAGACGTCTTCACGTCCCGTTGGCTTATCGAGACGCAAGTGGGCGTGGAAGTAAGATTCAACGAGGGCCGTGTCGCCATCTAAATCAACGCGTACATTGCCAATCAAATGATGAGATGAACGCACGCCATGCAACACACCCAGCACCCACGTGACATAATCATTGCCGGTGCCCTGAAAAATGCCCGGGCCAAGATCAATGGTGGCATCTGGATGCAAAACCGAGCGCAGTAGGTTTTCGTCTATCCGGTCAATACCCCGCGCCAATGTTGTAATAACATCCGTGATTTCACTTTTATCGACGACCACCTGCAACCGTGGCGCCAGCCTTTGGCCGCTCGACGTCGTAGTCGCTAATTGCGATACCAGGCTTGGCCGTGGCAATTTCAGAATCGAAATGTTGCCGCGGTTTACTACTTTCGTTTTGGAAGCGGTTTTTTTGGTCATTGCCTTCTTCCCATTTGGATTACCGGTGCGGTCTGCGCTGCGAGCGACAGTCTTTTTCGTTAAAACTGGTTTCCGTTTTACAGCACCCATAGCGCCCTCGTTATTTCTCGCGATTTTACTCACGGCGGCGTTTTCATTAGCATAAAACCTTTGATTTCGTATATGTTTTTCAGTGTGTTAGCAGCCACCAAGTTCACATGTCTCTGTGCCTAAAACTATTAATATGGCTGAATATCAGCCTGATTTGATAGAAATTAGACCGAATTGACGTAGAATTTTCGATTAGAAAGTTAAAATAGGCTAATTTTGCCATAAAAATTACGGTTTAACCAACCAAAACTGACTTTTGTGGCCTAAATCATAGGACTAACGTCTATAATTCTACATTGAAACGTGAATTTATAGCAACCAAAGCCTCATTCTCCAAGTTGAGGATTTCCAATCAGAAAATAGACCGCCAATGCCAAAAGCGGCACCAAAATGGTTAAGCCAAACGCCAAACGCGGGGCATTATGCCTTAGGGGGGTCACGACGAAGCCTGTCGTACCTGCCGCTAACACCGCCGCTCCTATCCAGAATACCATCCCTAGCCTCCCCTAGCCCGCCGCCGGAACAACAGGCAAAGAAGACCTGCTGCCAGCATCAAAAACCCAAATGGCAGCAGCCACAGCACATAAGTGTTGGTCTGAAATGGAGGGCGCAAAAGGATGAAGTCGCCATAGCGATCACGCAAATAACCTAGGATTTGATCGTCGGTCCACCCTCCTTTGATCTTCTCACGGATTAAAATCCGCATGTCGTGAGCCATTTCAGCTTGCGAGTCGTTAATGCTTTCTGACTGACAGACAACACAACGTAGCTCGGACCCGACTTTTTCTGCGCGCTCCTCTTGTGCCGGATCTGGCAAAGCATTTTCAGCCGACATTGCCCACACAGACAGAGGAATTAAAAGAAACAACCCCATCAGAATAAAAATTAAGCCGGCTGATTTTATCATTTTAAATCTCGCCAGGTCGGTAATAATTCGCGTTCAATAATATCGTCCGTTAGCGGTCCACTGTGGTGGTATCGTATGATGCCCGCTTTATCAACAATATACGTTTCTGGCACGCCAGTGATGCCCCAATCTATACCGGCATGGCCCGTCGTATCTTCGCCTACCACCCGAAACGGGTTGCCCGCGACCCTCAAGAATCCACGCACGGCTTTTGAATTATCTTTATAAGCAATTCCGATAACGGCAATATTGTTCTCCATAAGACGCAACAGAAATTCGTGCTCTTCTCTGCACGGCACGCACCAAGATGCGAAAAAATTTACTATGTATTTTTTTTCTTTCCAATCTTGCGTCGATATATATTTCTGATTTTTGCCAAGAATAGGCAGAACAGTCGTCGGGGCTGGTTTGTCTACGAGCTGCGTAAACTTAACTTTTTCACCGCTGCCTTGCTCTAAAACCAGCGCCAGCGCCAAAATCATCAGACCAAATACAATCAAAGGCACAAAGGCCAGCATATGTGGTGCTTTTTTCATCAAATAGGCACCCAGCCGCTTATTCATGGTTTGGCCCTGCGGGTCAATGAGAGCCAGACCGAACAAACGCCTCCCATGGCCATAATAGCTGCGCCAATCCATATCCAGGGCACTAACGGGTTAATATTAAATCGTACGCTACGCACTTTAGTGCCGTCTGCTTCTTCTTGCTCACCGCCAAGAGCTAAATACACGTCACGGAGTAGATTGGTTTCTATAGCAACATCGGTAACACCACTGCCTTGTACAGGATAAAATCTCTGCTCCGGTGTCATGGTGGCAATGAATTCATTGTTATGCCAGACATGGAACATGCCGCGCTCGGCTTGATAATTTGGACCTTTGATTTCATCCAAAGCCGCCAATTCAATCCGATAGCTGCCCAGTTCATTGACCTGATGCGGTTTCATTGTAAGCGTGTAGTTCACACTGAATGCTGAGCCCGCCATTCCAATTATGGCGACACCCAAACCACCGTGTGCCAAAAGACGCGGAAGAATGGTGATATAATTATTTCGGTTGTCATAAAAATTGACGAGCGTTCCAATCACAACCCAAATGCCTAGTGCCAGGGCCACGAGGCCCAGTATGGATTTAAAACCAACAAAATAAATCGCGCCTAGCGCAAGCAGAAACGAAATGCCAATCGCATATTTGAGACGAGCAAATATCTGGTGAAGATCACCTTGATGCCATTGTAAAAGTGGTCCGATTACCATGAGTGCTGCCACTGGCATCAAAAGCGGTATAACGGTTGCGATAAAATAAGGCGCACCGACGGAAACAATTTCACCATCGAAAGCATTAAGTAACAAAGGATAAAGCGTCCCGAACACAAGTGTTGCGCAGGCGGTACAAAGAAATAGATTGTTAAGTAAAATCCCGCCCTCGCGACTGATGGGGGCAAAGATGGGGCTCTCAGGCAATGCTGGAGCACGCCATGCATACAGCGTGAGGGCCCCGCCCACGGCCAAGGCTAACAACGCCAAAACAAAAACGCCGCGGGCGGGATCTACGGCAAACGTATGTACCGAAGTCAGAATGCCTGAACGCACGAGAAACGTACCAAGCAAACTCAAGCTGAACGCCACCACGGCAAGTAAAATTGTCCAACGCATAAAGACCAAACGCTGGTGCGTAGCCGCAAGTGAATGTACCAGCGCTGTTCCCGCGAGCCACGGCATGAGGGCTGCGTTTTCTACTGGATCCCAGAACCACCAACCACCCCAACCGAGTTCGTAGTATGCCCACCACGAACCCATCGCGATGCCAAAAGTTAAGCTGCTCCATGCTGCCAATGCCCATGGCCTTAACCATTTGACCCAACTTGCATCAGCGTCTCGCGTTAATAGCAACCCAGCGGCTAACGCAAACACAGACGAAAATCCGACATAACCTATGTAGAGAAATGGCGGATGAAAAGCGAGGCCGGGATCTTGCAAGAGTGGGTTTAAATCATGTCCTTCTGCCAGCGGCGGCCAAACACGCGCAAAGGGATTTGATGTAAAAAGAATAAAGCCGAGAAAGCCGAAGCCGATCATGCCCTGCACGGCCAATGCTTGAGCGCGCAGAATTATGGGCATTTCTGGAACAAACTTAGCCAAGCTAGCACCGAAACCCGTAAGGATGAGCACCCAAAGCAACATGGAGCCTTCGTGGCTTGCCCAGACGCCAGAGATTTTATACAGCAACGGTTTCTGAGTGTGGCTATACATGACAACGTTCATGACACTGAAATCATCGGTGACATGTGAAAACATCAATGCAAAAAAACCGAAAACAACCAGGAAAAAACTCGTAAAGGCTGCCGCCCTTCCCGCCATCATCAACGACAGAATGTTTTTTCTGGCACCAATCAAGGGTAAAGATGCCTGCAAGAGGCTTGTAATCAAGGCGAGAATAACTGCGAAATGGCCGAGTTCGATGATCATGGTTTTTGCTTCAAGGCTTTGGCAACTTCCGGCGGCATGTATTTTTCGTCATGCTTTGCCAACAGGCGATCGGCCACAAAGAGACCATTCTCATCAACCCTACCCTCGGCGACAACACCTTGCCCCTCGCGAAATAAATCTGGTATGACGCCATTGTATTTAACTTCGATTGCGTTCGTTAAATCTGTAACACTAAAGAAAATCGTACTACCCTCATGCCTAAGACTGCCTTTTTCGACCAGACCGCCTAGACGGATCCCCCGTCCCGTGGCGCGCTCTGGATAATGACCACTGATAATTTCACTTGGTGTGCGGAAATAAGAAAGATTGTCACGTAGTGCTAGCAACGTTAATCCGGTTGCCACACCCAAACCAAGCAGAAATAACAGAACTCCATATAACCTGGCTTTTTTGCGTGTCACGGTTCTGCTCGTTCGCCCGTCCGTCCGCGTAGCTGCCGCAAAACCAACTGATGGCGACGATAGTGCCGCCACGACCAAACCCACAGGGCAAACAAAGCAACAACAGCGGTGCCATAAGCGACGAGTACATAAGAAGCTTGTGGGTTTTTAAGCCAGGAGATCATGGCCAAGGACATAGCTGAAAATACAATTTGTTTCACGCATATTAGATCGGCTTAACGTTATATATGCAGATAACACAGGGGTTAGTGCCTAAAGTGCCGTATGGCGGTAAATACCATAGCGATACCTTTTTCATCGGCAGCGGCGATCACTTCAGCATCGCGTACGGATCCACCAGGTTGGATCACAGCCGTTGCGCCAGCCTCAGCTACACTTAACAAGCCATCGGCGAAAGGAAAGAAAGCGTCTGAAGCGGCTGCCGAACCGTGCGTTAGCGGTTCTTTTAGTCCGGCACTCTTAGCCTGATCTTCTGCTTTGCGAGCAGCGATGCGCGCACTATCAACACGCGACATTTGTCCAGCACCTATCCCCACTGTTGCACCATTTTTAGCGTAAACAATGGTATTCGACTTCACATGCTTACCGACGGTAAAAGCAAATAATAAATCTTGCATTTCTTGTTGGGTCGGCTGCCGCTTCGTGACGCATTTCAATTTATCTTGGCCGCCTTCAAGAACGATATTATCGCGCGATTGAACCAAAAATCCACCTGTCACAGACTTAATAACCCTGTCCTGATCATGCGGATTGGGCATAGAGCGCGTCAGAAGAACGCGTAAATTTTTCTTTGCTGACAAAATTTCTCGGGCGGCATTATCACAATCGGGGGCAATGATAACTTCGGCGAATAACTCGGCAATTGCCTTCGCTGTTGGGCCATCCAGAGGACGATTACAAGCGATAATACCGCCAAACGCACTAACCGGATCGCAGGCCAAAGCGTGTTGGTAGGCCGTCAACAAATCGGCACCAAGCGCCACTCCGCATGGATTGGCATGTTTGATTATGGCCACGGCCGGTTGATCCGCAAACTCCGAAACAAGTTCAAAGGCGGCGTCGGTGTCATTGAGATTATTATAGCTGAGTTCTTTGCCCTGTATTTGAATTGCATTGGCAACGCCGGCGCGTTTCAAGTCGGTGACATAAAACGCCGCCGATTGATGTGGATTTTCACCATAACGCAATTTTTGCCTAAGCTGCGCGGTTATAGTCAGAGTGTCCGGATAGACCTCTCCCATTTGAGCAGAAAACCAAGCGCTCACGGCAGCATCATAACGCGCTGTGTGCGCGTACGCCGCTGAGGCGAGCTGTTTGCGAAAGTCTAACGTCGTTGCCCCTTGATGTTTTTGCATCTCGGCAAGGACAGAATCGTATTGAGCCGTATCGGTCACCACGGCAACAAAATCGTGGTTTTTTGCAGCCGCGCGGATCATGGCCGGACCGCCAATGTCTATATTCTCAATGCACTTTTCAAAATCTCCACCACGCTCAACCGTTTCACGAAACGGGTATAAATTGACCACAATAAGATCAATCGGTGGTATGTTGTGCTCTCGAGCTGCATCTTGATGCGCTTTATTATCGTGACGCTGTAAGAGGCCGCCATGAATTTTGGGATGCAGGGTTTTGACACGTCCATCCATCATTTCCGGAAACCCGGTGTAGTCGCTTACCTCAACAACCTTAAGGCCCGTCTGTCTTAACTTTTCAGCAGAGCCACCGGTTGATAGTATTTCAACGCCAAATGCGGCAAGTTTTTTGGCAAATTCAGCTAGGCCATTTTTATCAGAAACTGAAATGAGCGCGCGGGTAATTTTATGAGTTTTGGTCATGTCTAATCCAAAAAACCTAGCTGCGTTTTTCCCGTACTAGGTTCCAAGCAACGGTTGTCGGGTCGCCATGAGTACGACCACTGACCTTTAATTGCAAGGTGCGCCGCGGTGTCCCATCGCCGCAATAAATGCTTGGCTCAAGGCCCAGATCACCACCGTCGACGCGCAAACGCCAACCATTGCCGCTAGCCGTTCGCAGTAAGGCCGCTTGACCACTATGGAGGAGCGACGCCTGAACATCAGGGTGCAAATGCCAACGTAAAGTGAAGTTTCGACCCATAGGTCCAGAGAGACTGTCGCTGCCATGCAACTCATCACCATCGGCCGATAAACTCAAAATACGGTGGTGCATAACGCTGAAACGCTGGCGATAGCCATCGTGCATCATCTCAATAAACTGGGATCCGTCTTGTTCATAGCGTTGTATGCTGGTTTGTCGCGGACGCTGACCAACGCCTCCCGAAGGTAAAATCTCGCAGGCATTTTTATCTTCGACTGTTAAAGTTGTATGGGCGGCAGTTGCAGCGCACGCCATGCGCCAGGTCGTATCAGCTTGTGGCAAGGAACCACAATTTACAATTAAGCGCTCGCGTCCATTGCCAAATTCAACACTTAGTAAGCCGGCATGCGCTTCGTCGTCGTAGCCGTGCGCTGGGGGACGACCGACATCGGCTAAGAGTAAGCTGCGGCCAGAGGTGAGTCGCTCATAGCCCGTTTCCGGCAACCGGCGTAAAGCACGGCTACGCACCTCGGATTGTGTAAGAACAGCTTCAATCAGAAGCGAAGACTCGGCTTGTCCTCCATGAAAGAGTGCCAGACCGCCATCGCCGTGACGAAAAAATCGTAACGCCGGTATCATCGCCTCAATCGCTGCCTTGATCTCATTGGGTACTTCAAGTCGCGCCGTACGCAACACGGCTCTTAAATCGATCAAAGACCGCAACATATGAAGTTGAACCGAGGGGCTACGCGTACGATGGCCGCCATCAGGTAAAATCTCGGCGGCAAGTTGGCGGCGGAGTAAATCACAACCGAGCCCCAACGCCTTTTCACCTTCGGCAAAATTCAACCCGCCATAAACCAATCCCTTAACGGCCTGCAAACCACCTATGCCGGTGAGCATTGTCGGCACCGTACGCATCAAATGCTGCCATTGCCGTGCGAGGCTTGAGGTCAGTTGCTCTGTAAATTCTAAATCACCAGCCGGCGCATAAAATTCGTAAAAACCGATCCAACTTGCGATGCGCTCGCCAAGTATGTCGGCTGCCCACTCAGCTTCATTCCAACTATCGTATTGTTGCAACCAGTTTTCGATGAGACTGACGACCGTGCGGCGGGCTACTTCGGAACCCACAGCCCTCAAATCACGGATTACTTCTGTCTGCCATCCGCTTTTGTTGAACCTTCTATGATCGGCAAATAACCGCCTTTGGTCGGCGATAATAGCCATCCCAGCCTGAGCATCGCCCGGCCAGATATCGGGCGGCGTGAAGCGTAATTCTTCTGCCCCAACATTTGCTGACAAAATCCTGTGATACAGTGGATTTCCATAAGTGACGGAGCGAACGCCACGTTGGACTTGTTGTAGAATTTTTCCAGCGCGGCTCATGCCTTTGCGTTAGCCGCGCAACTGTTTTAAATTAGTGGCGTACTGCGCAGCACCACCCTTAAAGCTGGCCGTGCCGGCAACCAACACATCGGCGCCGGCTTTGATTACTTGTTTTGCCGTATCGGGCTGAATACCGCCATCAACCTCAAGATCAATATTGCGGCCCAGGCCATCTATTTTCATGCGAAGTTCGCGGATTTTTTCCAATTGTGAAGCGATAAATGCTTGGCCGCCAAATCCTGGATTAACCGTCATCACCAAAACCAAATCAATTTCTCCGAGCACAGCCTCTATGGCCGCCATTGGTGTAGCGGGATTGAGCGCTACGCCGGCTTTCTTACCAAGCGCTTTGATCAGCTGAACAGTGCGATGCAAGTGTGGGCCTGCTTCGGGATGAACGGTGATGATGTCGGCACCGGCACTGGCGAAATCGGCGATATAGGGGTCAACAGGCGCTATCATGAGATGAACATCAAACGTCTTTTTACTGTAAGACCGTAGCGCTTTGATGACACTCGGGCCGATCGTAATATTGGGCACAAAGTGCCCATCCATAACATCGACATGAATGTAATCCGCGCCAGCTGCATCGATGGCACGAACTTCTGCCCCAAGTTGAGCAAAATCGGCGGAAAGAATTGAAGGGGCTATACGGATGGGTTGTTGCATGTCTTCAGAATAACTTTTTCACCGACCCCGAAGCAACCCTTAAGGCTGGTTAATTCCGTTTCAAACGCGCGACAAAAAACCCGTCGATTCCGCCATATTCGGCCCAGTGGCAGGGCAAACAACGCAACTCGCCACGAGGGTTAATAAAGCCCGATATGCCGTCAACCTCATCCTGGCGAATCGGGTCACGGCTAAGATCAAGCCCGGCTTGCAACAAATCGTCGATTTGGGCTTCAGCCTCGTCTGCCTGCAAAGAACAAACCGCGTAAATCAGAACGCCGCCCGCTGCCAACACAGTGCCAGCATGGCGCAAAAGCTTCTGCTGCAATTCAACTAACCGAGCCATATCCTCGGGCGTCTTCAGTCGTTGCACATCAGGGTGACGGCGAATGGTGCCCGTCGCGGTACATGGTGCATCTAATAAAATATAACGCACTTTTTGCTTCGGCTGAAACTTAAGAGCATCGCTACGCACGATTTCAGCTGTAAGCTTGAGCCGCACCAAATTTTCCTTCAGCCGATTGAGACGTTTTGCTGAACGATCAACGGCAATGACGTGGGCGCCGGCGGCTGCGAGTTGGGCGGTCTTGCCGCCGGGAGCAGCACATAAATCGACAACGACCTCACCACGGATATCGCCAAACAATTTTACCGGTAATGAAGCAGCAGCATCTTGCACCCACCATGCCCCTTGGGCAAAGCCCGGCAGCTCCGTTAATGCGCTGGACTCTTCCCGGCGCAAACTTTTGTTGGGTAAGATTTTAGCCTCAAGGGCTTCTGACCATTCACTAACACTGTCTTTTACAGTAATATCAAGAGCGGCTTCATTCATATTAGCCTCGGCAATCTTGCGTGTCAGAGCTGTGCCATAGGTTTTACGCCAATTAAGCCAAAGCCAATCAGGAACGTTTAACCGCGCGACATCTTGTTTCTCAAGTTGAGCTGTTCCCTCGCGCACGATGCGTCGCAGTACCGCATTGATCATATTCTTGTATGGCTTTGTAATATTTTCTTGTGCCGCCAACCCAACAATCGTATCGACAGCTGCATGAGCTGGTGTGCGCAAAAACAAAATTTGGCATACGCCAAGTCGTAATAAGTCCTCAACCAATCCCTTCAGCATTTGTGGCTTGTCAAGCGACGCCTTGATAATTTCATCAATTTGCCCCAGTCGTCGAAGAACCGTGGCGACGAGCATATAAACAAAGGCGCGGTCACGTTTGTCGAGTTCTGGCAGCTTGACATGTTGTTCCATGACTTCGTCGAAAGCTTGTCCACGCCGCAGAACGGACTGAAGCATATCCAAAGCTATGGCTCGGGCATTATAATCTTTATTGCTCATACGAAACGCATAGCACGGTGAGCTTAAATCTTCATTCCGCTAAATGTTGGGCCAAAGTGTATTTGGCACGATCTGGATGAGGCCTGTTTCGACAGTAGGTTAAGGTAAATACTGTAAAGTTGCGTCTTTTCTGTTCCATGGACGATGGGGACGCCCGTGATTTTAGATATAAATATGATTGAGATATGAACTTGGAGGCTCTTAGCCCTCAAGCTACGCACCAACTTGATCATTTTGACTTTGTACTTTACTAAACTTCTTATGGATAAAAAACAAACTCAACCTCAGCCAGCCAAGCCCGCTCCGGATCGAGACGGATCCTTGCCGAAAGAAATTGGCGGTGCCAAGGGCCCCGAGCCGACGCGCTACGGCGATTGGGAACACAAGGGCCGGTGTACGGATTTCTAGAAAACCTATTATTAGGAAAAATCTTTTACCAATTGCTCTTTAACCGCCTCCGGTACGACGGCCATGTGGCCGTAGTTTGGATGCGTGATAGCAATCACAACTTCTGTGTTTGGCTGACAAAATTTGATGATCTGCGCTTTAGTCATCGCAAAGTGAACAAACTGAACCGATGAAGCCTTCCCTTCGGCTGAAGTATAATCAAGATCGGTTTCAGCCTGTGCCCGTATCGCCTCACCACCAACACGTATTTCAATTTGCTTCTCGACGCCGCCGATACGGGCCAGAACATCCGCACGCCGGACAGGATCTTCAATCTCGAACATTATCGTTGCGATCAGTTCATTACCTTTGGGGATCAGTGGATTATAGGCACGCAATTCATCCGTTAGCTGTTCCACGCCACCTTTTTCAATACGCAACATTTCCTGAACCTGCAGCCACATCGTATCATAGTTCTCAAAGAAAAAAGTGGCGTACGGACCAATGGATATTCGCCGGCTTTTCTTCATGGCAATTATTGCACGGCGCCTTTCATCACGTATTTTTTCATATTCAGACGGCGGCAAGATATCAGAGGCTGTCAGCATATGTTTCATTCTGGCATCCTTTTTATTCCATAAGCCATTGCGAAGATTTCGATCGGATGCCAGGCACGAATATGTTTTGTTGGGGCGGAAGAAGTGGCATCACTCAGGTTCTCAACACCCTGCACAATATGCTCGGCCGCCAGGGGGCATTCAGAAGTTATAAAGGCAGATCGTTGATTTTCTTCGGCCGTTCGCAAAACCTCAGCTGCTTTTCGTGCAACGGGCTTACCTATCTTGAGGGCGACAGGAAAATTCTCCCGCTTGATACCCCATGATCCACCATGGCCAGAGCATCGTTCCAATATTGTTATATCTTCTGATTGAGGTAATAGTTTGAGCATTTCAGCTGCCTTCGCCCCCATATTCTGGGCGCGCGCATGGCAAGCCAGATGAAGCGCTACCGGTCCGGCCAAAGGTTGCATTCCTTCGGCCAAGCCATGCTTTGTAGCTATATCGACAACATATTCGGAGAGATCAAATGTCGCCGCCGATAATTTTTTTACCGCCTCATAAGCGGGCTCATCTTTCGGCATCAACAAGGGCCATTCGAGCTTGAGCATAAGGGCGCAGCTCGGCACCAACGCGATGACATCATAGTCATTTTCTATCCAAGGTTTAAAAGCTTCCGCAACCTTACGCGCATTTGCCACAACATCGGCTATATCGCCCTGTTCCAGTTGCGGCATGCCGCAACAAGATGGATAGAGCACTTCTGACGCAACCCCGCTTTTTGCCAACACGGCGCGCGCAAGCATACCAAGATCCGGGGCATTATAATTCATTGTGCAGGTGGCATAGATCACGGCCTTGCGTTTACCGTAGGCGGGCGCTTGCTGATTTACCTCGAGCTCGTGATTTTTTGCCCGTGCGACAAATGTTTTAGCGGCATATTCGGGTAATTCTGCTTCAGGATGTATATCCGCAATTTTTTCCAATATATTCCGGCTGAACTTATTCTTAGTTGCCGTTGCCCAATTGGCAATCGGCGCCATGTATTTTGCTATTTCACCATTGCGGTCCGTTTTTGTCAGCTCTTGATCGGTAAATGATACTTTACCCTTTTTGTTATCAACTGCCCGATGGCGTAGCATCAAATGCGGAAAATCGAGATTAAATTCGTGCGGCGGTACGTAAGGACATTTGGTCATAAAACACATGTCACATAACGTACAGGCGTCAATGACGGGCTTAAATAGATCGGACTTTACATCGTGCAATTCGCCCGATGGCGAAGCATCAATGAGGTCAAACAACCGCGGAAAAGAGTCACACAAATTGAAACAACGCCGACAGCCATGGCAAATGTCAAAGACGCGCCTTAATTCAGCGTCAAGTTTTTCTTCATCATAGAAGTCTGGATTTTGCCAATCGAGAGAATGGCGTATAGGTGCTTTGGTGCTACCTTCAGGCATAGCTTAACCAGTGGTTAGTCTGCAGAACCGGGCCAGCTCCGTCACACACATCCCAACAGCATGCAGACATCCCGCGCGCCGACCGTAACCCCTCAAGCGGCCTTTTTCAAATCATCGAGCGCCTTTTGGAAGCGTCCGGCATGCGACTTTTCTGCCTTGGCTAAAGTTTCAAACCATTCGGCTATTTCATCAAAACCCTCTTCGCGCGCGGCACGAGCCATACCTGGATACATGTCGGTATATTCATGTGTTTCGCCAGCAATCGCTGCGGCCAGATTATCGCTCGTTTTGCCAATCGGCTTACCTGTAGCTGGATCACCAACGGCTTCGAGAAATTCTAAATGTCCGTGGGCATGTCCTGTTTCACCTTCCGCCGTTGAACGAAATACGGCTGCCGTATCATTAAATCCTTCTACATCTGCCTTTTGAGCAAAATACAGATAACGGCGATTTGCCTGGCTCTCACCGGCAAACGCTTCTTTGAGATTCTTTTCAGTCTTACTGCCTTTGAGCGATGCCATGGAAAACTCCATTAGGGTTTGGGTGGACGGGCCTAAGTTTACGTACTCAGTTTAGAATGATTCTAAACTGTGTCAAGAGCCACAACAAAAAGCCATCTATTTGCGCTCAAAAGCCAAGTGCCCATATCTTTTGTCTGGCGCCTAGCTCTTCGTGGCGACTAAGCGAACAATCACATCCACCCGTTCCAACTTCCGTCCCGGCGGCGGCGGTGGAAGTCGCGAGATACGAACACTATCGGCCGGAATGTCATACAACTTGCCGTCGGCATCATCGAAGAAGTGATGGTGTTCGCCAGTATTGGTGTCAAAATAGACGCGACTTGATGAGATGACGACCTCATGGAGTAATCCTGCTGTGGTATATTGATGTAGGGTATTATAAACCGTAGCCAAGGATACTGGGGATTTGCCTTTACGCACGGCGGCATGAACCTGCTCTGCCGTTACATGTTTATGCGTGCCATCAAACAAAATGGCCGCAAGCGCCACCCTTTGCCGCGTGGAGCGGATGCCGGCAGCTTGCAAAAGCGCCTTTAAACGATCATTCTGCCGTGGGTTTCGCATGCTTCTATTATCGCTTTTTGCAGCCCAAAAGGGAAGAGGGCTGGTTGCCTTATGAACAGATTCTCTGGAAAGATTATTGGCAGTGCTTTAGGTTTTGCCTTTGGTGGTGGGCCTTTAGGTGCGGTCGTTGGCCTCGTTTTGGGCCATATTTACGATAAACGCCCACCCTCCTCGGGTAATAGCCTTTGGGAAACCATAGCGGCCGCCCCATTTACTGAATTAACCGGTCAAGTGCAGCAGGCTGCCTTTACCATGGGCGTCATCGTACTGGGCGCTAAGATGGCCAAGGCTGACGGCCGCGTGACACGCGCAGAAATTGAAACCTTCAAACGCGTGTTCAATATTCCGTCTGGACGGACGGAAGCCGTGGGGCGCCTCTTTGATCAAGCCCGACAAAGCGCTCAAGGATTTGAGCCACATGCCATGCAGTTAGCCCATGTGTTTCGGAACAATCCGGTTGTATTGGAAGAGGTTTTAACCGGCTTATTTTTGATCGCCGCCGCTGATAACGCAGGCCTTAGTCAGGCTGAGGTCGTTTTTTTGCAGCGCGTTGCAACCATATTTGGATTTAGTGCCGGTGATTTTGCCCGGATTGCTGCACGCTCTGGCGTTCAGCTTCCTAACCAGCCCAACACCAAAGCAAGCGAAAATTCTTTTGCCATTCTAGGCGTGCGAGAAGACGCCACAAATGATGAGATAAAAACCGCCTATCGCGCCCTTATACGTGAACACCACCCAGACAAATTAGTTGCCGCAGGCCTGCCGCCGGAATTTATTGCCGTTGCCAATGAAAAAATGAAGCGTATCAATGTGGCCTATGATGAGGTCTGTAAAACTAAGGGAATAAAATGAAAATTCCTTCACGCAACTTTGACGCTCGCGATCCAACCGTAGCGCTTCAATATATCGTGTTGCATTATACCGGCATGAAGTCTGGCGAGGAGGCGTTGGCGCGATTGTGCGATCCAGAGGCCAAAGTGAGCGCCCATTACCTGATCGAAGAAGATGGCCGAATGTTTCAACTTGTCGAAGAGGGCAACCGCGCCTGGCATGCGGGGAAAAGTTTTTGGCGAGGCGTTACAGATATCAACAGCGCGTCTATCGGCATCGAACTCGTCAACCCGGGACACCAGCATGGGTATCGTGCTTATCCCGCAGCCCAAATTGAAACCCTTAAATCTCTTTTGAAAGAAATTATCGGGCGCCATCAGATGGCCGCCGACTTGGCGCCCCTCGCGCATTCAGATTGCGCACCCGATCGCAAAGAAGACCCAGGTGAGTTATTCCCTTGGCACACACTGGCCGAAAATGGCATCGGAATTTGGCCTAACCCCATAAGCGAAGATTATGCGTTCGCTGAAGATGGTGAGGTACAAAACTTATTGCGGGGCATCGGCTATAATTGCCCCAAGAACGGCGATTACGACCGCCCAACCCGTGCGGCCCTTTTGGCTTTCCAACGCCACTACCACCAAGACAACCTGACCGGAACGCCGGAGAAAGAAACTGTGGCTAGACTAAGAGCGGTATCGCGACTAACGGCAACGAACCAGCGCCCGGCAGCCCTTTTAAAACGTGCCGTTATTTAAATCTGGTTCCGCGGTCGCCATGGCGGCAGTTTATCGCCACGCTCTAGGGCTTCAGAAATAAACAAAAAGCCGCCCGCAACTTGTTTATAAACCGGGCGTTTGAACTCTACGATCAATTTGGGCATTTCACTCAACTTTGCCCATCGCCAAGAGCTAAATTCGGGATGTTCTGGCTCATGTTCGTTGGTAAGGCGGATATCACTGTCTTCACCTAAGTACCGCAAGGCAAACCAAGTCTGTTCCTGGCCGCGATATTTGCCGCGAAACACACCATCACGATATTGCAACCAGTCAGGAAATTCATAACGTAGTTTTTCCGGCAACATAGCAATTATTTCTGCCTTATCAGTGCCAATTTCTTCTTTCAGTTCGCGCAAAGCGGCAATATGTGGTTCTTCATTTTTCTGAATTCCGCCTTGAGGCATCTGCCATGCACCAGGCCGATCAAGCCGTTCCGCGCATAACACCAGCCCCTTGCGGTTGAAGAGGCACAATCCGACGCCGAGGCGATAGGGAAGTTGGGCTGGATCAATGTTTGTCATATTACGTTACCCATCATCGACTATTCCACCATTGCGGAAATTGGCGCAAGTACGAAACCATGTTCCGCCAATTGCTTACTCCATTGCGTGATCTCGGTTATTGTAACTGGGAGAGGCGATGCCACGCCAACGGCACGGCCGGTTAGACGGGCCGTCTGTTCCAACTGGGCCAAAGCTGCTTCAATGGCTTCTGGTGAAGGGTTCTGATCTATTCGTTCTGAACTAGCCGTGACGGGCACGTGGGCGCGACGCGCGAGTTCCTCCAAAGTGCTATGAGGCGCCGCACGCGCATCAAGCACCATCAAACCGCGATCATGCAAAATATCCAGGACAGGCGTTATTTTGTCCGGGTCTGTCGAGAACCGTGAGCCGGTTATAGTCGTAATGCCTATATAGCCAGCCGCTTGTCGCAGCGCCCAAAGAAACCGTTCGATATTATCCGAATTGGGCAACGTCGTCAGCAAAGTATGCGGACCCGGATCACTGCGTGGATAGTCAAAAGGTTCCATAGGCAACATAAGAAGTGTCTCGTGCCCATTTTGTCGCGCGCGTGCGCACCAGGCACCCACAACTGGACTTTGTACATCGAAAGCAAGTGTGATGCTCGCCGGTAAACGCGAAATGGCCGCGTCGGAGGCAACGCGTGAAAGACCCAGATCTGTAATGACTATAGCGATGCGCGGGCGTTTATCAGTACCGTCAAAAGGCCGCGCATAAACCTGCCAAGGTTGGCGGCCGTCTTCGCTAATACGCGGCAGACTTCCTTCAATCGTATCTTCAGTTATGGCCGGATCAGGGGCCGTTACCATTCGAACTGAGCGGTCATCATCGGCATTCATTGTAGTGCCGGCGTTACTTGCATTGCCCTTTGCAGCAGCATTGTTATTGGACTTTTCATAGGCAGGGTTGGCAATAGCCGCCGCACTATCTGTTCCGTTAAGATGTGAAATCGTGGCTAGTTCAGCTGCCGCTATCATGTTTTGCATAGGTTTTGACGAGCCGCCCAACAAAAGCGGTATCAGCAAGAAAATGAGCACGACAACCGCTACAGCTATTTTCAATCGCCGCGGATAATGGGCGAGGAATGTTTCTTTGCGGGGCAATAACTTAACTGTGTTATTGCCTGGTGTGTTTGTGTCCTGGGCGGGGATTTTGGGCACTATTCTTTATTCCTCTCGCATGAACGAGACAGATTTATGTCTTTCCACTCCACAAGGAGGAGAATCCTGAAAGGGGTGGACCGCGACGCCTGCCTTCATCTCGCAACCGCACGTATTTGCATTAGTGCGTTGCTTTGACTTCAAACAAATGTACGCCGTGGATCAAATCAATCGCACGCGCAAGTTGATAATCGAACGGCTGATCTTTTTTGCCGGATTTGTCATTAGACTTGTCGGCATCATCGACATTACCGCTATCCATATCCTCATCTTCTGCAGAGGGCTTGGCTTTGGCCTTATCCTTATCTTTGTCTTTAGCTTCCCCCGCTTTAATCGTGTCATTCTGCAAGGCGCCACGCAAATCGGCTTCATGGATGCTTTGGCTTTGAGCAACCTCCTCGAGTTTTGCAGGCTGAACAGCGATGTCAGGTTCTATGCCCAGCGCCTGAATAGAGCGGCCGGACGGCGTATAGTAGCGTGCCGTTGTCAACCGCATGGCACCGGCATTATCAATCGGGATAATTGTCTGTACAGAGCCTTTGCCAAAACTCTTAGTGCCGAGCAAAATCGCGCGATGATAATCCTGCAAAGCCCCTGCGACGATCTCAGAAGCAGATGCCGAACCACCATTAATTAATACGACCATTGGTTTACCGTGCGCCCGATCACCACCTTTAGCAGGAAATGATTGATCCTCTTCTTTGTGGCGCCCGCGCGTGGAAACAACTTCTTTGCCGGCCTCAAGGAATGTTCCAGCAACTGAAATGGCCTGCTCTAACAATCCACCCGGGTTATTTCTAAGATCGAGCACATAACCAACCAGTTTGTCGGCACCGATTTGTTTATCGGCTTCTTCCATTGCCTTATCTAAACCTATCTGTGTCTGTTCATTGAAAGTCGTGATGCGGATATAGGCGACATCTTTCTTCGGTTCCCAACGTACTGACTGGATGCGTATGACAGCGCGCGTCAACGACACATCAAAAGGCTGGCCATTGATGCCGCCGCGGCGAATTGTGAGCGTAATCTTGGTGCCGGGGGGACCGCGCATACGGTCTACGGCTTCTGATAATGTCAGCTCGGTTACGGGTTTATTGTCAATGTGTGTAATCAGATCATTGGGTTGTATTCCGGCATTGGCAGCTGGTGTGCCGTCGATGGGTGAGACAACTTTGACCAAGCCGCCTTCCATCGTCACTTCAATGCCTAGACCACCAAACTCGCCTTTAGTCTGTGTCTGCATTTCTTGAAAATTTTTCTTATTAAGATAACCCGAGTGTGGGTCGAGTGAACTTAGCATGCCATTGATGGCCGCCTCGATGAGCTTGTCATCTGTAACGGGGTCAACATAATCCGCGCGCGTGCGCTCAAGCACGTCTGAGAATAATGTAAGCTCTTTGAACGTATCTGAGCTGTCACTATCGCTCGCTGCGGTCGCGCTATCACTGCTCGGCTGATCTTTGGCGGACGAGGAGGAAGTCTTACCCCAGATAGGCGCTGTGGCAAGCAGCGCTACAATGAAAAGAACGTACAACAGGCGAAATTTGAAACGCGGCATATTTTTTCCTTTTTTCGGCATTAACGATTAGCGGAATTTTGTTCGGCAACAGGTGATTTCGTATTGGCACTTTCTTCCATCGGATCGATTGGCTCGCCATCATGGCGCCATTCGAAGTAAAGCTCTGGTCTTTTGGTTCCTTTCGTTGGCAATACACCAAGCGGCTCGCCTTTGGCCACCATTTGTCCCATATCAGCATCGATTCGGCCAAAGCCGGCAAGAAAACTATGATAGCCGCCGTCATGCTGTAGGATCAAGATTTGACCATATCCCCGAAAAGGCCCGGCAAAGACAACCCGTCCCGCACGCGGTGCAACGACGGGACTGCCGGCCAATGCGGTAAAAGTCAGGCCTTGGCTTGTCACCCCATAGGCATCTTTTGAGCCATATCCATGCAAAACGGAGCCTGAGACCGGCATTTTGAGGTCCTGCCTTAGGGGCTGAGGATGGTTAGATTTCGGCCAAGGACCTGCCTGAGTAACTTTATCCATCAGTTGCCTCAAGTCCTTGGCTTCCGATGTCAGCGATACCAATTGTCTTGCGATGGTGGCTTTTTGCTCCTCGGTTTGTTGGAGCAAGCCTTGCCGTGTTTTGATCATTTGATCAAGATTATGTTGCTGCCATTCCAAATTTTGTTGGGCGGCAAGAACCAATCTTCGTTGTTCGGTTGCCTGCTCGCGCAATTCTTCTAAAGCCGCCAGATTGTGGGTGGCGATTTCCGCCTCTTCATGCAAATACGGCAACAAAGCGCGCAACAAAATGGCGCGATGGATATGCTCGGCGGTTAAATTAGCGCGAAACAAAACAACTTCTGGGGGCTGACGGTTTAACTTAATCAGCGCCGTTGTCATGACGATCAGCTGCTTTCTATTTGCCTTCAAATTGTCTGTCTTGGCCGTGATCTCATCTTCTAGACCAGCGAGTGTGTCTTCGAGCTGACTCTGTTGCGCTTCCTTCGTTTGCAGACTTGCAGTTGCTGTGATTAGTTTTTGCTGCAACGCTTTAAGGCCTTCAGCAGCCGTTTCCGACTTTTGGTCGAGGGCTTCCGCTTGTTGTTTCTGCTGATTAAGCTCGATTTCAACTTTTTGCAGTTTTTCGGAAGTGGCGTCTTTGGCAAAAGCCGGGGAAAAAGCCAGCACCATAAGTAAGATAAAGTGATAACAGAGGGAGCGGCGGAGAATCATCCGCGGCATTATGCGGCCATAGCATATGACCCGACAAGTGATGATTGCTGATTTCTCCAACCCCGAGGGTACACCTGATTTGCCGCAATGGCCTGGAGTTCCCTTGCTCTTTGCTCATCGAGTTCTTGTGGCCAATACGTAACGTTCTTCAGGGATCGGCTAGTGAGGCAATGGTAAAAACATAGCGCCGTTAAATAACTTCCAACCACATTGGGATGGTTGGCGTCTTTATTATATAATGAAAAATCATTAGCCGCGACCATCCAGGCATCACCGACCGGTATAATTTTGGCGTTTATTCTGTCAGCTAATTTTATGGTTTCTCGGTCAATGACGCCTTGCATATGCTCTGGGCTCCGCAGCAGATCTTTCATCTCGCCCGTCGTATACCAATGACTTCCGCGCTGCTGCGCCCAGGTTTGATAAATTACGGTACGGGCACCCACTCTCTCAATATCACGTTGCCAAGCAACGGCAGCGGCGGTGTTTTCTTTTATCGTTGCTTCAGACATGGCCCAGAGGCTGAACCCTTGCAGCACGACAATATCCCAATTTCTGGATTGCAAAACTTCTCTGAAGTCTGTGTTTTGCCACAGCTCCCCTAGTCGCGCGTTACCTTTTGTTACCGACTGAATGCCAAGCTCTATATCATTGGTAGGATCCGACGAAGCAATTTTAACCAGCATGCCCGGCATATCGTTGTAAAAGGTATAACTATTGCCAATACAAAGTATTTTGCGACGCCGTTTTAAGGGAGCTGAAACACTTGAAATGACGTAAGGAGAAATACCCTCAGCCTCTGCATTCCTGGCCAACATGCTAGCCGCCACGGTTGCCATACCGCATCCCAGAAGGTGTCTTCTAGACAACAATCAGGCTTACTCCATCCATTTCACTTGGTTTAGGCATGCCCATCAATTCCAGCAAGGTAGGCGCTACATCGGCAAGTTTACCGTCTTGTAGCCGCTTAACGGATTTAGGAGCCCCTATTAACATGACCGGTACGCGATCTAGCGTGTGCGCTGTGTGGGGACCGCCGGTCTTAGTATCCATCATCATTTCACAATTGCCATGATCAGCTGTAAGCAACACAAGTCCGCCGCACTTTTCTACTGCCGCAAATAACCGCCCCAAACATTCGTCTATGGCTTCAACGGCCTGCACGGCAGCCGCGAATATGCCGGTATGTCCGACCATATCGGGGTTAGCGTAGTTTAAAACGATAAAATCAAACCTGTCGCTCTCAATAGCCTCAACGACTTTATCGGTAACGGCGCGGGCCGACATTTCAGGCTGTAAATCATAGGTCGCTACTTTCGGCGACGGCACAACAATCCGCTCTTCGCCTATATAGGGCTCTTCCCGGCCGCCATTAAAGAAAAACGTTACGTGGGGGTATTTTTCTGTTTCTGCAATGCGCAATTGCTTTAGGCCCGCCCGCGCTATGATATCGCCCATACCATTTTCGATGACTTTTGGAGGAAATAAAGCGCCGATCAATTTATTTAACTGCTCTGAATATTCCACCATGCCGGCAGCAGCGGCAAACTTTATTACCCTCTTACGCTTAAAGCCGGTGAAATTCGGATCGAGTAACGCCAGAAGAATTTCGCGCGCACGATCGGCACGAAAATTAGCAAACAACACACCATCGCCATCTTTCATGCCTTGGTAGTCATTGAGGGCTATCGGCAAGACAAATTCATCCGTGACATTATCGCCATAACTCGCTTGGATGGCAGAAACAGGATCTTTTGCTTTAATGCCAGTCCCCTGGGTGAGCAAATCATAAGCTTTTTCAACGCGATCCCAACGTTTGTCGCGGTCCATGACATAATACCGCCCGCACAAACTTCCTAAACTCACACCGTTTATACGAACAAGCTCGGCCTGAAGTTTTTTGATTTGGTCGGCAGCGCTTTGCGGTGGGACATCGCGTCCATCAAGGAATGCATGTACGATAACCGGCACGCCGGCTTGGGCTGTCTCGCGCGCCAAAGCCACAATATGGTTTTGATGTGCATGCACGCCACCGGCTGAGGTGAGCCCCATCAGATGACAAATACCGCCAGTTTCTCTCAGTTGCGCAATCAACGCCTGCAAGGCCTTGTTCGAAGCAAGATCGCCGGCTGCTATCGCCCGGTCGATCATGGGTAAATCCTGAAATATGACCCGGCCAGCACCTAAATTCATATGCCCAACTTCCGAATTACCGATCTGACCCTTTGGTAAGCCAACGAAAGTCTCTGAGGCATCAAGCAGGGCATGTGGCGAGGTTTCCCAATATTTTTTGAACACCGGGGTTTTGGCGCGTGTAATTGCGTTGTCGCTGGCATCCTCGCGAAAACCCCAACCATCGAGCACGCATAAAACAACGGGACGAGGACGTTTAAGACTTGCCATATAAATATACCCAAGAGCCTTATGTCGAAAACTTCGAGTAAGTTTTATCCATAAACTTTGCCAATGTCACATCTTTCATAGTCACGCCGCTCGCATCATGTGTGGTTAATTCTACAGTGATTTTATTATAAACATTAAACCATTCGGGATGATGGTTCATTTTTTCTATTTCTAGGGCGCAGCGCGTCATAAAGGTAAATGCCTCGCAAAAGTTCTTGAACTTGTAATCCTTAGCTATCTTGACCCCTTTAACATTCCATCCCGATAGCTGTGTCAGAGCGGTTTGAAGTTCGGTTGTGTCCATATTGATCTCCTCAATCCCGATGGTACGGGTGCCCGGCATTGATTTGCTGAGCGCGATAAAGTTGCTCAAGCAGCATGACACGCGCTAGCCGATGAGGCCAGGTCTTGCGACCAAAACCAAGTAAAAACTGAGCGCGACCTCGAACTTCATCGGTCACGCCATCGGCGCCACCTATAACAAATGTAAGATTTGAGCTGTGCCCCTGCCAGTTCGTTAGTTGCGCAGCAAATTCGCGGCTGGATAAATCCTTACCCCGTTCATCGCAGACGATGACGAATGTCTTCGATGGAAGTGCTTTCAATATCATTGCGGCTTCAGCATTTTGTGCCGCTATGACAGGTAACGATTTGGCGACAGCGACTTCCGTAACGACGACGCCCTTCAGACGCTTTAGATATTCTCTGCACAACCCGGCACTGTCATCACGAATTTTGCCGACGGCGACAACCGTAATCTTCATGACGGTTTATCAGGGGGTTTATCGGCCTCAGGCTTTTTATCTTTGTCCAAATTATCATCCCTGGCTTCGTCTTGCGGTGTTTTTTTATACAGCGCATCGATATGTGTATGCGCAGGATCAATTTTTTCGATTTTACGGCGGATACGCGGCAATGCTGGATCAGTAGACGCTTTAGTAGGTGCCGTCTCTCGAACGGGCGGCAAAAGTTTGTCTGTCGAGGACGTGCTTTTTGGTGCGTCTGTATTTGGTTTTGCCGCACGACTATCTGGATCGGCGACAAGCGGAAACAATGCTGTTTTAAAACTGTAGGCTCTTGCCTCCGCGGCCCCTGGATTTACCCCACTATTTTGTCTGCCCTCAGATATGTTTGAGCTGGCTTGACTAGATGACGAACTGTACGCGCTCAAGAGCTGGCTCGCAGCAGCAAATAATGACACACTCGATCCTGTTGTCGCAGCTGCAGGTGGGGCGTCAGCCGTGGTCTCTGTTACGACAAAATTTCCTAGCCAGCGTAAAGCCTGATCGGGCAGAAGCGTGATGCCTTTGAATGCAGCATTGGCAGCGGCATAAACTAAAACAACGTATAGAAACAAAAGTCCTATGTTGGCTGTTAATAACAAGTCGCTGTTTGTCGCGTTGCCACGCGTAAGATTGAAAAATATCGCATTGAGAAATGCCACGGCAAAACTAAATAGCAGCAACCCGATGATCAGCCCGAACAAAGTTAATACGGGTCGGATCATGACGCCGAGCCACAGTTGATAGGCCTGCCGTGCCGTACCACCACTGAGCCCATCGCCGGTAAAATTTAAATGTGCCAAAGCCATAAGCGGTACGGCAACCACGGCTTCAAAAACACTTAGCAACCAAGTAACGATGCTGACAAAAAACCGAAAAAACGGCAGCAGCGGCATTAGAAAAATCAAAACAATGCCACAAATAATAAAACTTCCACCAAGAAACACAAAGAGTGCGGCCCCTGCCGCAGCATTCGGCTCAGCAAGCCCAGCACCGGCTGCATTAAAGAGATATGTGCCAAGCATGAGTTGCCGGCGACCAAACTCTGTTAGGGCAGCTATAGGATTTACGGCTGTTTCAGCGCCTGCTTTTTCTCCCCATACGCCATAAACGAGTGCTGCTTCATCAAGTAATCTTGCAAAAAATGTAAACGTAGCTTGCGGATCCGTCGTCATACCTAAATGATCACGCACCTCAAAACTGTCCGACACAACTAAATCAGTGTCAGCTAATTCGTCATCATAAAGCCAAGAGCGCATTTGTTTCACAGAACTTGCCGTTTGATCGTAAAGGCTTGTTAGTTTGCTGGTTTGTGCCGCCGTTATACCGATCAACGCAGGTTCATCCAGGATACTCTGCGTCAAAGCTTGACGTGCTAGGACAGCGTGCGCAAAAAGCGGGACTTGCGCGGTTGGAATGGCCTGCGAGGCTAATTCGCCAAACAACTCCTGTCGCCTTGCTAGATCGAGCACGAATGCACCGGCAGTAATCCAGCCAGACTGCGTGGAATCCGATAGCGTACGATCAACAGGCGCCGAGGCATTCGTCATTTCGGCGAGCAATTTGGCATCGAGATCTGCTTGATGGGCGCTAATTAGCGATGAAAGTTCGTCACGTATATTTGAGTCTATAGCCGAGCCCTGCCGTGCAAATGTCGGCCATATCCGATCGGCTATAGCACGTGTTTGTATGATAATCTTATCTGTCTCTGTGCGTGCATAATCGGCAAAATCATCTGCAACGCGGTCCGTCTCATCCATGCCGAGATCGCCTATGATGATGTGCTTGTGGTAAGCGGGAAAACGAAACTCGCCGCATAATGGTACGGAGGCGTTGATCATATTGGTATAGCGCCAGCTCTCGTCAGCCAGCCGTTGCCGCGGGATCTTATTGGGTAATCCAATATCGCCAGCCAGTTTCACCAACGCATCGCTTTGAGACGAGGTAAAAAGATTGTGATAAAGATCGCGGCACAACTCCATCTCAAGCGCGCTCGCAGCAAGTCCGTTCATGCTGGGGCTGTGCGGTAATGCAAGATCGGAAAAGCCGCCGCCCATTTCACTGACAGCCGCGCTCCAAGCATTGCTGGCTAAAGCCGATCCAGCTTCGGCGATCTTGATAACGATGTATTGCCCGCAATTGAGGCCGCCACTTATCGGCACCAACAATCCGAGCGCCACCACAAACCGTATCGGCGCCCACATTTGACTGGTGCGTTTACCAAGAGCGACACCGTGATGTGCCGTTTCAACAACCATGACGATCAAATGATAAATCATTAGAATGCCGGCAAGAACGAGCATGCCAATGCTGTAGAAGCTGAGAGCGCCATGTAGGGCTTGTGTCATGGAAGTGAGGCGCAATTCGCCTTGCGCAAATGTCGGCGGCAAGCTTGCGCCGCGGAAGAGATGCTCCATCCAAGCAATGGCCCAGTCATTTTCAGAAAGATGGCCAAAAGGGCTTGGCGCTGGTTTGCTTACCAATGAGGTATCGGCGTAAGCGGAGCGCCTTGTCAGCAACAGTCCGGCAATTAGGCCTATTAAAAAAATGAAACGGTGGACGCAGACCCTCACGCTAAATGTCCGAAGAAACAGCTTCAGCGAGGGCATGGTGCGTTTGATCAATAATGAGGAGATTGGACGAAGAGAAGATAACATTTTTTTCGATGGCTTGAGGTTGGGCCAAGCTGGAGGAAAGCCCTTTGGGTCATAAACGGAGAATTGCCTTAGACTTGATGTTTTTCCCAGATGCTTTCGATATCGTAATATTTGCGCACCTCGGGTCTGAAAAGGTGCACAACTATATCGCCACCGTCAACCAAGACCCAATCTGCCTGGGGTAACCCCTCAACCCGCACTTTTTCCATACCGAGTTCTACGAAGGCTTCGCGGAGATAATGGGCAATGGCAGCAATCTGACGCGCCGCTCTGCCCGAGGCAATGACCATATAATCCGCCACACTGCTGTGACCGACAAGATTAATGGTGACAATTTCTTCGGCCTGCCGTTCATCCAACACCTTGAAAGTGGCTGCAAGAAGAGGCGATGGTGGTAAATTATGTTTCGTTGTTGTTTTCTGCCGCAGATATTTTGCGTCAGGCTTCGACTTTACATTTTTTGACTTCTTCACCACAACTCTCTTGGCGGATTTTGCATATTTCGCAACTGCTTTTGTTTTCTTTTTCTTTGCCGCCATTCAATCACCCTTCCTTATTGCAGTTGCCGACAAGAAATTATACCGGTTGTCCAAAACAAGCCAAGCTGGCGGCGCTAGTGTCACCAGCCGCTTACTTGCACAAGCCGATTTCCAGTTGCGCGCAAAACGTTGCGCAGCCTTACCAGCTATGCGTCCGGAAGCATAAGTCGAGCGGCGGAAAACGGCAACCGGCAGTTGATAAAAAATGTCTTGCCAACGCCGCCAGGCGGGGATTTGTTTAAGATTGTCCGCCCCCATGAGCCAAACAAAACGCGTCCCTCGAAATCGTAAATGCAACTCACGTAGTATATCCACCGAATATCGCGTGCCGAGTTGCGTTTCAATATTGCTTATAACAAGTCGGGGATGCTTGGCGAGAGCCCGCGCTCGCTTTAACCGATTGGCCAAGGGGGCCGTGTCTTTCGCGGATTTCAACGGGTTTTGCGGACTAACCAACCACCAGACCTGATCAAGGCCTAGGCGCTTCAGCGCATAAAGGCTCATATCCCGGTGGCCGGCATGGGCTGGATTAAAAGACCCGCCCAGAAGACCAATACGCATGCCATCAAATGACGGGCCACAGTGAGGGTGGGGAACAATCATTGCGTTCTATTCTGAAGGGATAAGCCTTTAGATGCAAGAAATCACCTCCCCTTGCAGTGGGGGTTGGTGGGGAGGTACAAACAATTTATGAAAATAGCCCTCCCCCTCATCATGCAAGCTGATCAGAAAGATGGCGACGCCGGTACAGTAACGCCGCACATCAACATTGCAATCAAGCCAAAGCCTAAAACTGAAAAGCCCTCTATGTATAAGGTGCTTTTGTTGAATGACGATTATACGCCAATGGAATTTGTCGTGCTCGTGCTTGAGACTTTCTTCAATAAGTCACGCGAGGAAGCGACGCGTATCATGCTCCACGTTCATCGTAAAGGTGTTGGTCTTTGTGGCGTTTATACCTATGAAGTTGCAGAGACCAAGGTTACACAGGTGATGGACGCCGCGCGCCAGGCCCAACACCCGCTGCAATGCACTATGGAGAAAGAATAAGCACAGGTCTTTCATCCCTTGGCCGTACCGGAGGATGTAGACAATAATTAATGGCAGTCATAAAAGCCGTGCCCATCCCGGCATGCCGCTCTCTATACAGAACCATCTCAAAATCTTCGGATCCACTTGTGCTAAGGTGCCGAGCCAGACGCCACGCATCCCGGACCATCAAGCCGTCGGCTTCGTCGGTTGCTTGTTGAAGCATTACCTCATCAAATTCACATCTTATCAATTGCCGCCGAAGTGCGACATGCGCTTCCGTTATTCTCATAAAATACTTTCGATATACCGATATAAGTTAAGGCAATTGGATTAAATATTAGCGGCGTAAGCCAGGAATTGTCTACAGCATGATTTTCTTAGACTTTGCCTTTTTTTGGCAGCGCCCAAAGCCAATCTTTACCATAAATTACGCGCCATAGACTTCAATAACTCGAATGTGTTACTGGGTGATTGGGCAAATAGCATTTGAGATTTATTATTTTTTTGAGCAACGGATAGTTTGATATTTACGATGACAACATTTTACGATCAGGCGCTTGAAGCGTTTACCGGCCTAGGAAGACGACACAGACCAGGACTGGTGAGGAGTTTTCTCGATGCGTATGGCTATCTCTCACAAGATGAAGAGCGGGAATTTCTTCACCGCCTTGCTGGCGATGGGTTTAGTCTAAACCGAAGCAGTTTTAACGTTGTGGCACAAGCGATCCTTCATGAACTTCCACCTACGTTACCCGATGCATTGGCCTTTATGTTCGACCGTTCGCCACGTCGCCGTGCCTTAAGAGAAATCAGTAAAGTTCCTGAAGGTCTGCAAGCACTGTTTAATATACATGCAAAATTTCAGCCGCCACGAGGAGATTTGAGAGAACATGCTGGGTTTCAGCCTCTTATCCGCGATCTTGGCGATTTATTTAAAGATTGGTGTGCGCATCGAAATGTAGAGCTTAGAAGGGTGGAGGCAAATGCTGATAAGCGCATTCTGGATCGGCTCACCCGCTATGAACAAGTCCATGAGATCACAGACGAACACACACTCGAGCGTCGTCTGGCTGCCGACCGCTTCGTATTTTCGTATTTTCATCCAAGCATGCCCATAGAGCCGGTGGTTTTTACTGAAGTGGCCCTGGTGAAGGGAATTGCCAACAACATTGGCCGGCTTCTGCGTAAGGACGAAGAAATTCTTAAACCTGAAGAAGCCGATACAGCCATATTTTACTCAATCTCGAGCATGGTTCTTGGCAATAAACTTGGGCGCTATCTGATCGAGCAAACCATGGAGTTTATTGCCAGAAATCATCCAAATATACGCACTTTTGCCACGCTCTCCCCACTCCAAGGCTTTAATGGACAAGCTGAGCTTGGCGATAGCCCTGAAACTTTTGAGGCCAGCGTCATACAACATCTTTTTACAAGAGATAATCGAGGCCGGCCAAAAGATCGTGTTGCGCAATTTCATCTCTCGAACGGCGCCTCGATCGGCAGGATTGTTAATTCCGACGGTGTACCGATGGTCAATTACATATATGACCCTCACTTTATTGAAAGCAACCGAGAGGCCTACGCACGCGGATATATTGTGTGTGACGACGACTTAGTTTGGTCGTATGGTCATCTGGCCCAAGACGTAGATACTCCCGTAGATATGTGGGAAAAATCCATAGACCTACACAAAGCATTTTTGCGCCAGGTAGGACCCATGTATGACCCCACTGGAACACTAGCGCGGGTTCGGGCATTAGATTGGATTTTAAATGGCCTAGATGATGTCAACAATCCCGCTCCATAAAAACCTTAGACTACTCGGTCACGCAGCCAAATTTCCTGTCTCACCCGACAAAGCAAAATTTGAAAAGATTGCGAAGCCTTTTTCGCAGTACGACTATCTTGTTCGCTTTACCTGCCCTGAATTTACCAGTCTCTGTCCGGTGACGGGACAACCTGATTTTGCCCACATCGTCATCGATTTTGTGCCAAATAAGTTTTTGATCGAGAGCAAGTCGTTAAAGCTGTTCTTACAATCCTTTCGAAATCATGGCGCCTTTCACGAAGACTGCACCGTCATGATCGGCCATCGCCTCATTCAAGCTATCAGGCCAAAATGGATAAGGATTTCCGGCTATTGGTACCCGCGCGGGGGCATGCCGATCGACGTCTTTTTTCAACATGGCAAGCTGCCTAAAGAGGTCTCTGTGCCAGATACCGGCGTCAAACCCTACAGAGGCAGAGGCTGAGCAACTTTTCGCTGCCCCACGCCCCTTTCCTGAGCTAGACCCCCTGTTTTCTGCCCTTTTATTGCCACAGGTTTGGGTTAAGTAACCCCTTGTTTATAATTCGATTGTTACTATCTAATACTTATGTGGATTGTAGGGGTCTGATGCTTTCACGTAATCTCGAAAGAACGCTCCATTACGCTCTCGCGTTGGCGAACGAACGTCATCACGAATACTCCACCCTTGAACACTTATTGATGGCACTCACCGAAGATCAAGATGCTGTAGCTGTCATGCGCGCCTGCAGTGTCAATATTGATCGATTGCGTCTTGAACTTGCCAAATACCTTGATGAGGAGCTAACGAGCCTCGCAACACTGGAAGTCGATGCTAAACCCACGGCAGGCTTTCAACGCGTCTTACAACGCGCCGTCATCCATGTGCAGTCTTCCGGCCGCGAAGAAGTAACCGGCGCCAATGTACTGGTCTCACTTTTCTCTGAACGTGAGAGCCACGCCGTCTATTTCTTGCAAGGACAAGAAATGACGCGTTTTGACGCCGTCAATTATATTTCGCACGGCATCACAAAAAGTAAATCGGGATCTAGTGCCAGTCCGCCAAGCGGCGTTGAAGAAGAAACTGCCGACAACCGCGCCGCTAAAAAAGGCCGCGATGCTCTCGATGCGTATTGCACCAACCTCAATCAAAAGGCACAAGAAGGGAAGATAGATCCGCTCATAGGTCGGGCTCTTGAGGTCGATCGCACCATTCAAATCCTGTGCCGACGCCAAAAGAACAACCCCCTTTATGTCGGCGATCCTGGCGTTGGCAAAACCGCCATAGCCGAGGGCTTGGCGCGCCGTATCGTCAAGGGCGAAGTGCCGGAAGTCTTGCAAAATGCTGTGATTTATTCGCTCGATATGGGTGCCTTGCTGGCCGGAACGCGTTACCGCGGCGACTTCGAAGAACGTCTCAAAAACGTTCTCGCAGAAATGAAGGTTATTCCTGGCGCCGTTCTTTTCATCGACGAGATACATACCGTTATCGGTGCCGGCGCTACATCTGGCGGATCCATGGACGCCTCTAATCTCCTTAAGCCAGCGCTGTCTAACGGCGATTTACGCTGCATAGGTTCCACGACGTACAAAGAATACCGCAACTATTTCGAAAAAGACCGCGCTCTCGTGCGCCGCTTCCAAAAGATCGACGTTAACGAGCCCTCTGAAGATGACGCCGTCAAAATCCTCGTTGGCCTCAAGCCTTATTACGAGGACCACCACCACGTCCGTTATACGGCGGATGCCCTGCGAGCAGCGGTAGAATTATCGGCCAAATATATCGGTGACCGTAAATTGCCGGATAAAGCTATCGACGTCATCGATGAAGTAGGGGCAGCACAAATGCTCCTGTCGCCGGCGAAACGAAAGAAAACCATTACCGTCAAAGACATCGAAGCAGTGATTGCCAAAATCGCACGCATTCCACCGCGTTCTATTAGTCACGATGACCGTGAAACTCTGCGCAATTTGGAGCGCGATCTCAAAGCCATGGTTTATGGCCAAGATCAAGCCATTCATGCGCTGGTCGCCGCCATCAAGCTTGCACGCGCAGGTTTGCGCGAACCGGAAAAACCCATTGGCTGTTATCTGTTCTCAGGCCCAACCGGTGTCGGCAAGACAGAAGTGGCGCGTCAACTCTCTAAAAGCATGGGTATCGAGTTGAAGCGCTTCGATATGTCGGAATATATGGAACGTCACAGCATATCGCGCCTGATCGGCGCGCCCCCCGGCTATGTGGGCTTTGATCAAGGCGGGTTATTAACCGATGCCGTAGATCAAAATCCACACTGTGTGCTGCTGCTCGATGAAATCGAAAAAGCACATATCGACCTTTACAATATTCTGCTGCAAGTCATGGATCATGGCAAATTGACCGATCACAACGGCAAAGTCATCGATTTTAGGAACGTCATTTTGATTATGACAACCAATGCCGGCGCCGCAGATCTTGCCAAACCGGCTATCGGCTTCATCCGTGAAAAACGCGAGGGCGATGATACGGATGCGATCAATCACTTGTTCACGCCAGAGTTTCGCAACAGGCTTGATGCCATCATAGGATTTAACGCGTTGACGCCCGAGATTATTGATCGTGTTGTGGATAAGTTTGTCCTACAGCTCGAAGCTCAACTGGCCGACCGCGGCGTTACAATTGAACTTTCCAATGAAGCACGCGCGTGGCTTGGCAGAAAAGGTTATGACCCGTCGTTTGGTGCTCGTCCGCTCAGCCGCGTCATTCAAGAACATCTTAAAAAACCTTTGGCAGAAGAGCTGCTCTTCGGCCAATTGCAAAAAGGCGGGATCGTTCTTGTTGGCCTCGATACCGACAGCGGAAAACTGACATTTGCCTACCAGGAAGAAACAAAAACTCCGCCGCCATCTGATGAAGATGAAAAAACAGAAGAATTAGTCGAGCACTAAAATCCGCCGATCTTCGCAATCCCTTGATCGATCTGACCGAGAAAATGAGTTGAATTTTTGCCAGATTTAGTCACTTATACTGGCAAGAACCTAGATCATCAGCAGGATTAATGCCTTGTCCACTATCGCCAATAAAATCGCTTCTCTCGGTCTCACGCTGCCGGTCCCAAGCGTGCCGGTCGCTGCCTATGTGCCTTACACGATTGCAGGAAACCTGGTGTTTATTTCAGGACAATTACCAATAGAAAACGGACAGATAAAAATCACCGGTAAGTTGGGCGCTGAGATCGACATCGCTACGGGACAACAGGCGGCAAAACTTTGTGCGCTCAATATACTTGCCCATTTGAACACGGCTTGTGGTGGTGATCTCGATAAGGTCGCGCGCTGTATCAAACTGGGAGGCTTTGTCGCCTGCACACCAGATTTTTCCGATCAACCGCAAGTCATCAATGGCGCTTCTGAACTCATGCAGCAAATATTTGGTGCCGAAGGTCAACACGCACGTTTTGCTGTGGGTACGAATGTGCTTCCGCGTAATGCTGCTGTCGAAATTGAAGCTGTCTTTGCGCTAAAGTCTTAGCCAATTTGGGCTCATGAACCGTCTTTGCGACGATTGACTAAGCGAAAACGTTCGTACTGAACAAACTCGAATTGAATAGGCTAATGGTTGTCCCGTTGGATAAATCGGTAAGCAATGAGGCCGATTCTGAAGTGGGCGTATAACCCTGCGAACCGCCGCTTAAGAGTAGGTTTTGCAGTGTTTGGGGTGAGGCTGTCGTCTTGTCGAGGCTGGTATATGAGTCGCCCGAGTAAAGTTGAAAGCCATAGACCTCATTACTGCTTTTACTGGCCCCATTAGCGTAGCTCACCTTAACAATATACTGGCCAGGACTTGCGTTCAGCCCGCTATCTGACGTAAGCGCCGCAAAGGCCGCCTGTTGAGCACTGGTACCTTGATTGTCAGCTACAACGCCTAGCCCACTGCTATCGAGAACTTGAACATGTAGGGCTGAAGAGTCTGTTAGATTATTAAATGCAAGCTTGAAATTGTTGCCCTGTTGCAGCGTAAAGTTGTAATAATCCGCGCTATCAACTGAGGTTAATTCACTGCTCACGGCTAGGCTCGAGACATTTTTATCAAGCCAACCTATATTAATTGCCGAGGCTGCCGTCGCTTTGATCTGGTTAAATTCCTGGCGTGTAAAAAGTTGTGCCTGCTCGTCGGCATAGACATTTAAATTACTGCCGACCGAATAATTGTTGTTCGTTTTTTGGATAACTGAAGTGCTATAGACTTGGTTGTAAACCATGCCTTCATTCAATTGAAAATTGTAAGTTTGCGCGTTATTGGTATCCTGTCCCGCTGCATAGCCGACATTCAATGTGTATTGGCCAGCAGCAGCCTGTAAGCCGGCGCCTGAGGTGAGCTCGGTATAAGCATTCTGCTGGGCTTGCGTGCCATTATTGTCAGCCACAACATTACCTTGGCTATCGATAAGCTGAACATCCAATTGCGCCTTGGTGATCGAGGTATTGTTAAGGTTGAGAGAAATCGCGCCGCTTTGGCCCACATTAAAGCCATAAGTGCTATCGGGCGATTGTGTGTTTGCCAGCGTTGTAGCTGACAGCTCCGTACCAGGATTAAGTTGTCCGATGCTGATCGGCGACGATGCATTATTCGCCGTCAGGTTGGCCGTTTTTGTATAAACCGAAAGATTTGACGATGGCGTGACAACGGAAGAAGCCGAGACGAATAGATTAGGATCATACGATTGGATCAGCGCCGTTGTGGTAAAGGTATTGCTGTAGGTTGTGCCCGAATAGAGCTGAAAATTGTAAGCCTGGTTATAGATTGGCGTGCCGGGTAAATAGCTCACCTTGACAGAATAGGTTCCGTTGCTCGCCGCGAGGCCGCTTGATGACGTTAGTTGGCTGTAGGCTGTTTGCTGGTCTGGTGTGCCATCGCTATCGGCTATGACTGTACCCGCGCTGTTGAGTACTTGCACACGCAGATCGGATGCAAAAGGAATTGTGCCACCTTGTGTATTAGATAGACTATTAAAGCCGAGTTTGATCGCGCTGCCGCTTTCAAAATTGAAATTGAAATAGTCGTTCGGTACATTTTGCGAAAGCTGGCTAGAAACGCTGAGGTCGGTTTGATTTTGTGACAAACCGCCGATGGAAACTGCGTTCGTTTGCGACGAGAAAACCTGGTTGTAACCCAGAAAAGCGCTATTCGTCACGCTCCCGGCAGGCGTCACGCCAAGATTAGAACTGCTGGACATAGTTGCCCCTTCTTTTTTTCTCCCCCTCCGCCATCTATCATAATGCCATTGGAGGTGTTAATAATAAATTAACACTTTTAGCCCTTATCAAAACCAGCATAAAACCAATTTTGCCAACACTGCCGTGTCTTTTGCCAGCCAAACATTATCGTATTTAACCCAGCACTTACGGCCAACATAAAAAATGCCGCAAAGAGGTTATCGCTGAAAAAATGTGCGCCCGCTATAAGCCGCGCCAATGAACAGAGCAGACCCAATCCAGCCGCACACCAAAAATAGCGGCGTGATTTACGTGGCGGGACTACATAAGCAAATGATGTGAGATAAAACCCGAAGGCACCATCTCCGGAGACGAAGGAACAGTTTCGGTCACACTCATGCGCAATTTCCAGCGCCGGTGTAAATTGTGCTTTACCACCAAATGTGGTAATTTCACTCGGTCGTGCGCGTCCCCAATGGTCTTTCAACACCACATTGGCCACAAGTCCAGGACCAATAAGCAATGCCAAAAACAGAAAAAGCCACGCTCTGGATCCTAAAGAAGCAACGCTTGTTCGTAAGATTGCCGTAAGTACGGTCATAAAAAATAGAAAAAGACCGAGAATGCGAGCGCCGCCATAAGCAGCATAGTGAACAAACCGAAGCAACCAGTCGTTACGCATAAAAAATCCATTTTCAGGCTCATAAAACAATCCTGAAACAATGAGATCGATCCGCGGCCAAAAGATAAGGCAGGCCATAATGAGCAACGTCAGCAGTATGATTAAAACGATGCGCATGCTCGCCTCTGCTAAGGTTCGACCAGCTTTAGCGTCAAACATTTTGCAGCCCCGCCAGCTTTCATAAACTCGGATAAGGGTACAATAAGAGGTGAGAAGCCAGCCGCCCGCAGCTGGCCTTGTAAATGCGCCGACGCCCCATTCATAAAAATATGTTTACGAATATCGACCGCATTACAAGCAAAGGCTTTTGCATCGTCATCTGAAACCACGATACGCTTTTCGGGCAACACATTGTCGAGTATGCGTTTTTGACTTTCTTCATCAAAAGCCGCCGGGTAGTACATCAGGTAACCGCCTTCGAGTGGGCATAGACATGTATCAAGATGATAAAAATTCGGGTTGACGAGCTGCAAAGCCATAACGGGACGGCTGAAAATGGCTTCAATCAAACGTGGTGAAGGCATTTTTGAGCGAAACCCGTAACCAGCCCAAATTGTCTCTTTTCCACGATCAAGCAAGGCATCGCCAGCACCTTCAAAATATACCTTCTCTGGCCATGGCGGCAATTTGAAGCCATTCGCCTCAAACCAAGATCTAAAGTGTTTCTCCTCGCCTTGCCGCTCTGGCGCCAAGAAATGGCTGAGAACAGCGAGGTGCCCAAGTACCATGCCGGCGTTGGCCGTAAAAACCATGTCCGGCAATCCCGGTTGCGGTTTAAGCAAAACGATTTCTGCATGCACGGCCAAGGCAGATCTCAAGGCATCCCATTGTTCCCGTGCCAACCGATTGTCCGTCTTGCCACGATTACCGTACATCCATGGATTAATGACGTAATCCACCTCGAAATGATCCGGTGCGCACATGAGGATTTTTTGATTCTTATCAGGCAAGGCCAAACCTAAATGTTGGTGTCGTTCATCCGAGATAAAGGATCGCAGCTCAGGGCGCAATGGCTGCGTAGAATAAGGCTCGGTGGCCGAACCAGTTTAACTGTTAGAGACGGCAAACTCGTTATTTGATTGCTGAAAGATTGGGTCTGACTACTCAGGGATTTCCCTTTCCGCCGATGAGCCGTTCGACAACTTCAGGTTCAGCAAGCGTCGAGGTGTCGCCGAGGTTATCAAACTCATTGGCGGCAATTTTCCGTAAGATCCGGCGCATGATTTTGCCCGAACGTGTCTTAGGCAGAGCTGGAGCCCATTGTATTATATCCGGCGTTGCTATGGGTCCGATTTCTTTTCGTACCCAGCCGATAAGTTCTTTGCGCAATTCTTCGCTCGTCGCTTCACCTTTGTTAAGCGTGACATAGGCATAAATTCCTTGGCCCTTGATATCATGTGGAAACCCAACCACAGCGGCTTCGGCAACTTTAGGATGCGCGACAAGAGCGCTTTCGATTTCGGCCGTGCCGAGACGATGCCCAGCGACATTGATAACGTCATCGACACGTCCCGTAATCCAGTAATACCCGTCTTCATCGCGGCGGCAGCCGTCACCGGTGAAATATTTGCCCTTAAAACTGGTGAAATAGGTTTTGACAAATCGATCATGGTCGCCATAGATCGTGCGCATTTGTCCGGGCCAGCTAAGCGCTATGCATAAATTTCCTTCGCAAGCGCCTTCCAGTGTATGGCCATCATTATCAACGATGACAGGTTTGATACCGAAAAATGGAAACGTTGCCGAACCAGGCTTGAGGGCAGTCGCACCCGGTAGCGGTGCAATCATGTGGCCGCCAGTTTCGGTTTGCCACCAAGTATCGATTACAGGACACCGTTCGTCGCCGACGACACGGTAATACCAAAGCCACGCCTCGGGATTTATGGGTTCGCCAACCGATGCCAAGAGGCGCAAACTCTTTCGGCTGCAGCGTTTGACCGGCGCTTCGCCTTCACGCATTAAGGCGCGTATGGCTGTGGGCGCGGTATAAAAGATATTTACTTTGTGTTTATCGACGATCTGCCAAAAACGCGAGGCATCAGGATAATTGGGTACGCCCTCGAACATCAAGCTCGTGGCACCATTACAAAGTGGCCCATAGACAACATAGCTATGTCCTGTTACCCAGCCGATATCAGCCGTACACCAATAAACTTCGCCGTCATGATAATCAAATACGTATCTATGGGTCAGGGCGGCATAAAGCAGATAGCCGCCGGTTGTATGCAAGGCACCTTTGGGTTTTCCGGTGGAGCCTGACGTGTAGAGAATAAAAAATGGATCTTCAGCATTCATCTCTTCGGCCGGACAATCAGCACTCACGTGAGCGACTTCGTCGTGATACCAAACATCGCGATTTTCCTGCCAGGCAATGCCGTCGCCTGTTCTGCGTACAACGATAACAGATTTGACGGCAGGACAGCTTTTTAAGGCTTCGTCTGTATTAGCCTTTAACGGAATTTTTTTACCGCCACGCAACCCCTCGTCGGCGGTAATAATGATAGTTGAGTTACAGTCGAGGATGCGGTCCTTCAAACTGTGTGGTGAAAAACCGGCAAATACAACGGAATGGACAGCACCGATGCGTGCGCAAGCCAACATTGCATAAGCAGCTTCAAGGATCATCGGAAGATAGATTGTTACGCGATCACCCTTTTTGACGCCTCGCGCTTTCAGCACATTGGCAAACCGGCAAACTTCTTTGTGTAGCTCCGCATAAGTGATGTGTTTTTGTTCAGTTGGACTATCACCCTCCCAGATGATGGCTGTCTGGTTGGCGCGATCGGGTAAATGCCGATCGATGCAGTTTACAGCAACATTCAAAGAGCCGTCTTCAAACCAACGAATGCTTACCTTGTCGCCAAAACCAGCGTTCTTTACTTTGGTGAACGGTTTTATCCAATCAAGGGTTTTCGCTTGTTCGCCCCAAAAACCATCAGGATCGGCAATCGAATGCTCATACATCGATTGATATTTGACAGCATCGATCCATGCGTAGGCTGCGGCGTCGGGAGAGACAGGAATGGTTTCGGACATAAAGGGTCTCAAACAGATGGAGGGGCCTAGTGTGCTGCGATCGCAGACGGATGAAAAGGGATGTTTTTGTCAATTTGGGGCCAACCTGTTAGCCGGTATCTACATTCGAAGGTCATCCCTGATCTGTTGCAAGAGCCCTACTCTTCGGGTCAGGATATGCTCCCTCGCGTGTGCCCCCATTTGCTGCACAATGGCCACTTTCATTAAGGAAGAAGCTATATCACGCAGCGCTTCAGGATGAGTGTCGCCAACTTCTTCAAGAAAAGAGTGGTGATCTAAAACGTCTGATGTTCTATTTTTTGCAGCCAACGCCACAATATCATAAATGCCCTTGGTGCCAATCGTCCTCATGAGATAGGCCGCAATAGGCGACTGGCGGCTGTCCCACCCCATGGGCGCATCGACACCACGATCAACAAGAAATTTGTGAATCAGCTCTTCGTCGCCTTCAAATCTATGTTTGATCTGATCCGGTAGTTTGTTGCCCTCAACAAGTTCGCGCAATGCGGTTTCTCCCCTTGGATCAACTGAGAGGGCAATGGCTTCAACAATGGTAGCTGATGCGATTTTGGCTGACATATAACTATCGAACAAACTCAGGTTGTGTTGTGCGTGCTCGCGCATGACCGCCATCTCTTCGGCATTCGGAACACCGCGAAAACTATGAAATATGTTGTCGTGGTTAAGTTTAATCATCGTAAAACTGTGACTGTTTCTAATCGCTTTGCAAAAGAGCGCGGGCGTATAATTGTCTTCACGCAGTCCTGGGTTGGCTTCCGGTATCAATTGCCAAGTACCTGAAATATACTCTCTAAACCGCGCTTCCAAAGTGCTGTTAACTGATATGGGCCCCCCACAAAATCCTTCGACATCGTGATTGGCTAGTAGAACCGCACCTTTTACGGTGATCTTAGCTTTATGCGCACTGAGCCCAACGCCCTTCAAGCGTTGATATAATCCTTCAAATAGACTGGACGGCCGGAATGGGATTGAGGCTTCAATAACCGCAGCTACAGCAGCAATATTTTTTCTCTGACGCCTCGATAGCTTCTTGCCACCAGCCAGACAATGGGCCGCAACAATCGCACTCAAGAACTCATTAAGACCCCCAGGACAATCTTCTTCTGCACTCAGCGCTATTGTCTGTCCCGGCCTGAAACCGAACACATCACAAACAATCTTACCAACCGCCGAAAGTCTTGCCGCATTGTGAATCTCAGCATGATGCTGTTCTTGGCTACTAAACGTTACATATTGTTTTAGTATTTCTTCTATCGTGTGGTGAAGACCACCATCGACTTGTAGATAGACAGCATCGTGATACCAGCCACCAACCGTTAGTACCGATTTAGTATATCTCTTTTCTGCTCTCTTGAGTGCGGCCGCCCGTGCTAGTTTTCGTGTTTCGTCTTCTGCCGCCAATGCCGTCAACTGGCCGTGACTTAAGCCATGATAGAACCGAAGATCGTGCCGATCGTAGGCTTCAATGCCGACATTAAAATTGTAGTAGATGTTGTTATCGAAACCAAGAAATCGACAGGCACTCTCAAAGGCGGAATAAACTTCGCTATTGCCACTATGCGATAAAACATCTTGTGCTGTCGGACCAAAACTATGTTTCGGTAATTTTCCCGATTTAGTCATATGCTTATATAAAAATTAGTTTTCAATATCCCGCTAACGTATAGCAGTTTTTAAGTACCTCGTTGTAATCAATAATATGGTTAATTTACTATCGTGAAGGCAATATTTAAGCTGCTCTACGCACAGCCGATTTCTGCCAAACCGCCTCCATCGCCTTCATCAGTTGCGTGATATGTGCCTCGGTATGCAAAGGTGTTGGGCATATCCGTAAGCGCTCAGTACCGCGCGGCACTGTTGGATAATTGATCGGCTGAACATAAATACTATGTCGATCAAGAAGTTCCTGACATATGCGTTGGCATAAAGCTGCATCGCCCACATAGAGAGGCACGATGTGTGTTGTTGAATGCATCAGCGGCAAACCACGTTCTTTCATTTGCGCCTTAACGGACGCAACCCTCGTGTGCAGCTGTTGACGCAGTCCTTCATTGTGGCGCACATGTCTGACACTTGCCAGAGCGCCTGCCGCAATGGCGGGCGGTAACGAGGTCGAGAAAATAAAGCCTGCGCCAACGCTGCGAATAAAGTCACATAAAGAACGTGTTCCAGCGATATAGCCACCGACGATACCAAAGGCCTTAGCTAAGGTGCCTTGTATGATTGTAAGTCTTTGTGCCTGACCTTCTTGTTCTGCAAGACCAGCACCTCCTTTGCCATAAAGTCCCACAGCGTGAACTTCATCGAGATAAGTCATAGCATTATATTTTTCAGCTAAATCACAAATTTCCTTAATGGGCGCCGTATCGCCATCCATCGAGTAAACAGATTCAAAAACAATCAACTTGGGACGCGACGCATCGCAAGCCGCCAGCTGCCTTTCCAGATCATCGATGTCGTTATGTTTGAAAATGTGTTTTTCGGCTTTGGAATGAGCAATACCTTCGATGATCGAATTATGATTATGTGCATCCGAATAAATCGCACAACCGGGCAACATCCGCCCAAGAGCCGCTAACGTTGTCATGTTGGCTATCCAGCCAGAACCAAACAAAAGTCCTGCTTCTTTGTTGTGTAGATGAGCTAGCTCTTGTTCAAGCATTATATGAACGTGGTTGGAGCCGGCAATATTGCGCGTGCCGCCAGCACCGGCGCCACAACGCACAATCATCTCCTGCATCGCATGTAAAACTTCTGGGTGTTGGCCCATGCCAAGATAATCGTTGGCACACCACACCATAATTTCTTTCGTGCTGCTATCGGTGCGCAAAAGTGCGCGCGGAAATTGCCCAGCCAAGCGCTCCAGATCGGCGAAGACGCGGTAGCGGTTTTCTGCCTTGATGGCGGCTATTTGATCAGCGAAAAATTGTTCGTAGTTCACGCAAATATTCCGAAGGATGCCCAGGAAGGCCACAGCATTACAGCACGGTGCCGCTCAAATCAATGCCCCTTCATCCACGTCATCAAAGGCTGCCAAACCTGATGCGGCGCATGACGACTAGCAATCATGCCTATATGGCCCAACATCGGCTCATGGAGAACAGCGTGGCGCAAAAGGCGCGCTAAAGGCCTGGCTTGTTCGGGTGGGACAATACGGTCTTTGCCGGGAATAATTACATAGGCGGGAATATTAATTGCGCGCGGATCGATGAGTTGGCCAGCGATGCGCCAACGAATTTTTCCAGTCTGGTTTTCGCCATACCAATCGCGCAGGCATGCGCGTGCGGCGTTGGCCGTCAATGGTACGCCCTCATTGAGCCAGTCTTCGCACAAAACAAACTGGCGCGCTTCAAGACTGTCCGGATCAAGCGCAGCGAAATGCTGAAATTTCTTCATAGCTTGCATCGGCTGAAACCAAGCAAACATACTTTGAATGACATCAAGGGGAAGGTGGCCGAGCTCCTGCAAATAGGGTTCCAATTGTTCAGATAAGTTCACAAACGCCGCACCATCAACATTTTCGGCGCGATGAAAATCCCAAGGCGTTGCCATAAGGGTGAGTGTTTTTAATTGTTCGCGCCTCAAAGTGGCGAGCGCCAAGGATAGCAAACCACCCATGCAATAACCAAGCAGATGAAGTTGCTGCGTCTCGCTTGTTGCATAGTCGATGATCGGAACGAGCCGTTTTAGAATATAATCCGATAAGGAAAAATCTTTTTCGTCTTCGCCCGGTACATTCCAATCGACAACAAGGGGGCGAAAACCGTGAGCCGCCAAGGCTCGCAACAATGAAAAATCCTGGTCAAGATCAAGAATATCAAAGCGGTTGATCAGCGACGGCACAACGAGAACAACGGGAGCACCTTTAGCTTCGGGATTATAGTCACGCAACTCAGTGGTTCCTGCTTGCCAGATAATCTTGGCTGGTGGCACCTCACGTCGCGCCGGGTGAGTTTGATAGGCCCTAATGCCTGCAATGAACTGCCGGGCCTGCGCTATAGCGGCAGACGTTATTGCTTGATCAAGACCCGGACTTGTGTTTTTTGCGCGTAGAAGACTTAGTCGTTCCGGCAAGCTGTGCTTCAAGTTCGGTGAGCCGTTTTTCAAACTCGGCCATACGGCCGGCAAGCTGAGTAAGGCTGATAACGCCATCGTTAGATGCAGTCCGAGCGGTCTTGGACCCTGCCGCCTGATTATAGCTGGGAGCCTCTTTGGGTTCGGATTGGGAATGAAAGCCCGTGCCCTGGTATTTAAAGGTTGCGCCTGTTCCATACGGGCTATGTTGCATCACCTTGGCCCATTCGGCAAACATTTGGCCAGCCGGCACCATAAGGCGCGCAAGTTCCGCCTTTGCTTTGGGATCCACCGCGTAAGAGGCCAGGTGTTCTTGCCAAAGATCGAGCACTTCCGTTGCCAGCGCACCAAGCTCGAGATCGTCGATTTTTTTGCCTGTCGTCATGGTAGAATTAAAGCATGGCTGATGTGCCTTGCCTAGTAATCAAGATCAAGGGGGCTTGGCTAAGCGAAAGCGGGATCTTGGTAAATCCTTGACTTCTCTGGCCCTGGCTCATCCCGTTGTTTCATCAAGTAATTATCATGCTCAGATAAAACTTGAGTTTTTCTTTGCGTTGTCGAGAATGAAGGCGTATTTCTCTTCACGCATTCCACATCATACTTGGAAGAAAATCATGGACGACACGTCAGCCAAACAGACGGTGACGATCAAGAAATACGCCAACCGCCGCCTTTACAATACTGCAACGAGTTCATATGTCACCCTGGAGCATCTCGCTGCCATGGTAAAAGAAGGAATTGAGTTCAATGTCTACGACGCCAAAACCGGCGAAGACATAACCCGTTCGGTACTCACACAGATCATCGTCGAGGAAGAAAGTAAGTCGGGACAAAATCTTCTCCCTATCGGCTTTCTGCGTCAATTGATCGGCTTTTACGGCGATAACATGCAATGGCTTGTGCCCAAATACCTCGAACACAGCATGCAAACATTGGCAAAAAACCAGGAGCAAATCCGCGGTTATTTCCAAACTACTTTTGGCAACATGTTTCCCTTTGGTAGCACCCTCGAAGAAATGGGCAAACAAAACCTTGCCATGTTCGAGCGCGCCATGCGTTTGTTTTCGCCGTTCGGCGCCGCGCAAGAAGGTGGTAACACTGAAACAATGACTGATGCTGGTGTCGAAAAGAAGTCCGAAACACCAAGCGATCCTATGAGCAATGTTAGGCCGATTACACCTGCGAATGCGCCAAGCTCAGCGGCAACGCCGCCTGGCGGCGAAGATGTTCAACAAAAGATAATCGCTTTGCAAAAACAATTAGCTGAAATGGCTAAAAACAAGGCTTAGCCCTCGCGGCACAATCAATAAGATGCCGCTTTGTCTTGACTTGTCAGATTTTAAGCGACGATTAAATGAACGATGCGACGCGTATTTCTGTCGACGGCTTGGCGTCGGATGTACGCGTTGTGAGCGGTACGGCTGATTTGGCCGGAGGTGTTTCTGAGCCCTTCAGGGCCAGCCAGGGTCTATCTATTGTGGGTTTCCCGAAATAATAGCCTTGCATCATCTCAACTTTTTCCTTACGCAGCCAAGCCGCAACGTCTTCAGTTTCAACACCTTCGGCGACTGTCTTCAGGCCGAGACCTCGCGCAATAGACATCATCATGCGCACAAGATGCTGTTGTTCAGCGTTGGCCATTAAGTCGGTCAATAATTCACGATCAATTTTCATAATACTAAGGGCAAGCGTGCGTAAATGGCGAATAGAGGTGAAGCCAGCGCCAAAGTCATCCAGTGCCACTTGTCCACCAAGTTCGCGGAAAGAATCAACAAAACGCTTTGTTTCGCTGACATCGACGATAGCGGCCGTCTCTGTAATTTCAACAATGAGCCGCTTGGCTACATGGGGACGGTGACCGAGCACGCTACGCATATGATTGGGCCAATTAACCTGCGCCGCCGTAAGACCCGAAATATTGATAGCCAGTGATAGATCGGGATAAGTTTCAAGCTCGGCGACAGCCAAACTCAGCACATGGCGATCAAGCTCAAAAGCAAGGCCAAGTTGCTCAATGACCGGCACAAAATCGGCGGCGGCGATCATCTGTCCATCCTCTTTGAACATACGCACCAAAGCTTCGTAAAACACCGGTTTATTGCTTTCGCTATCGATGACGGCTTGAAAGGCAAGCTTCAGACCATTGTTACGAAAGGCGCGTTTAATGCGTTCACCGATCTCGAGTGTTTTACGGTTGGCATCCGCGCGCGACGACGACTCCTGATATTCAACGAATAAATCCCGTCCGCGCTGACGTGCGTCATGTAAGGCTTGTTCGGCCCTGATCATAGCGTCTGCTGCACCGTGCATAATGGTCGCAAGCCTGACGCCGCCGATGGATACCGTGATGTGTAAAGGAGCGTTCATGCATTGGACGGGATAGTCACGAAAGTTTTGCAATATCTTATCCGCCAATGGCTGAAAATCCCGCTCCGTTTGTTCAGGCAGCAAAATACCGAACATATCACCGCCGACACGGCCCAAAATAGCGCGCGCCGGCATCAGCTCCGCCAAACGATCGGCAACGCCACGCAAGAGACCATCGCCCGCCTCCATGCCGATGGCTTCATTCACAAATGACATTTTATCAATGCCAATAACCATGTAGGCGCCGCGACGCTTAGCGCCTCTGACGGCATCCAATACTTTGTTCAACTGCGCTAACATATTATTGCGGTTAAAACGTCCTGTAAGCGGATCGGAGCCGTAGAGCTCGTGATGAGCGGCAACATTGACCTGACGTTCTATGATGCGAATAATGCCGCGTTGCTTGACCGGATGATGATCCTGGATCTCTGCTGTGCCGCGCTCATGCACACGAATGACGTTGCCGCCAACCAAGCGCATGCGAAACTCGCGGTCTATGATTTCGTCGCCGGCACTAAATACGATATAGCGATCATCGGGGTGAATGCAGCCGGAGAAATCTTCTGAATTTTCTGGTGGTGGAATGTTCGTTCCAAAGATTTTTCCGTAAGCACCAAACCAACGGATCACATCATTTTGCAAATCCCATTCATAGCCGGCTTCGCCCGCTGCACATAGGATCGCATTCAAATCGGGTGAAGGTAGATCCGTCATAAACGGTAGCCCTCGTCAGACATCGAATAGATACAACAACGAATAGTGGACACTCGGCAGAGGCCTTTGTGTCTTTTGCGTATTTCCGTGTCAATATTAGGCAATTACCATTAATTTTTCCTAAAACCTTAATGCCATCACCACCCCCAAGGCCAGGTTTTCGGGCTTATAACGCTGCATTCGCCACACGATGGCATGTCCGGCAATAATATTTCTTTGCAGTTAGCGAAACTGCGATGTTTCTTCTGCTTTGGCAGCTGGCGTAGCCGCTTGTGTCATTATTACATGGACCAATTTATCACGCACTTTTAGGGCTTCTGCTTTGTTTTGCTCCGTCCCTTCATGCGTCAATATGGTGAACATATGTGTACTCGTTAGATAATAGACGGCGGCGACAAAAACATCCCGATTGGCTAGATGACACTCGGCCTCAGCCTTACGTAGAGCAAGTCCTGACAGATCTTGCTCGGACTCCATATTGAATTTGAAAGAACCGCCGCATTTTTCCCTAAGGCCCTCAAGATGCAAAGTGGCAAGATCAGCTAATGATTTGTCGATCGGCGCTTCACGACTACGTATACCGCCAAAAAGCGTACCCGTTTGCCACGCATAGTCGGCAGGACGTTGTGGCGCTGGTGTTGTGCTCATATTCACCGGGTGAATATCGGTCACGCCCGCCGCAAGCAACAAAGATCTGAGTTTGTCCGGCATGGCCTCCTGCATAGCTTGTGACCCCGCCATCTGCAAAGGCCCTTCTTTGACACAATCCTGTAGAACACTTAAGGCCTTCGGCATATTGGGTAGCGGAAACTGGGCGGTATTACTGCCACCTTCAACATCAAGCCCATCGTTTTTCGTCAGCATCTCCATCCATTGTGGATCACTACCTAGATGTATCAGCATATCCTCTGTTGTCATGGCTTGGCCGCGCATTTTGTGCGACCCTCCGTTCAAAAATTGCAGGGCCAGATCGTAGTATTTGCCAGTCGCAAAATCAGCATTCTTGATCGAAAGTCCAAGATTGATCTCGTTTTGCGGACTTAGAGCTATAGTTATTTTCTTTCCCTCGGGAAAAATGTGGTCCATGAGGCAAAAATCAAACTGACCCTGACGCGTTATGACCGGCCTCACGTCCCAAACATTTGTCGGTTTGGTGGCTGCGTTTTCTTGTTGATCAGGATCAGTGGCATTGGCAGGCAGTGCACTCAAAATAATAACGCCCAACAGC